>JAMFSG010000213.1 GCA_026225155.1 Verrucomicrobiota bacterium | reverse complement strand
GGAATCCACGCGGCGCAGTTCGCGGAACAAATTTTGTTCGCGCAATGCGGCCAGGCGCGTTTGCAATTCTTGATCAAACGAAGACATCGGGGGAATTTACGATTTACGATTTACGATTTACGAGCCTAAAGTCGAAACGCGCGTATATCGCAAATCGTAAATCAACCCGGCGGAATTGCCCATTGGCCGTCAATCAGGCTGGCGGTGACGCGGCCGGAATGGGCAATCACGGCATCGGGCGCGTTGGCAATTTTTCCGGTGAAGGGCAGGGCGATCACGTCGGCAAAAGTGTTTTTTGAAAGCTCGCCGATTTTTCCGGCGAGGCCGAGGGCACGCGCGCCGTTGATGGTGGCCATTTCCAGAATTTCTTGCGGTGAAATTTTTTTGTCGGCGTCGGCGAGCGCGCGCATTTCGGCGAACATGTCGAGTTCCGGTTTTTGTTTTCCGGTTTTGCGCGTGGTCGCGAGACTGTCGGTGCCGAGGCAGATGTTGACGCCGGCGTTGGCGAGACGTTCGCGTTCGAATTTCGCATGCTTGAAATAATCGTGGCTGCGCGGGCAGTGGACGACGTGCGTTTTATTTTTCGCAAGCAACGTGGCGTCGCCGCGCGCGAGATAATTGACGTGGATGGCGAGGACGTTTTCGCCGAGCAATTTGTTGCGCGCAAAATGGGCGACGGGTGAGCCGCGGCCGCAGTCGGAATTGTCGCGTCCGTTGCGCGCAAGCCAGTCGTGCATTTTTCCGCGCGCGTTTTGGAACATCTCAAATTCCTGCTCGGACTCGGCGATGTGTGTGCTGACGCGCCATTTGCGTTTGCGCGCGGTGGCGGCGGTAAGTTTTAATAATTTGGGCAAAGTGGAATACGGCGCGTGCGGTGACAGCGTGGCGCGATGGCGCGGATGTTTGAGCGAATCAATTTTCTCAACGGCTTCGCGCAAAATGGCTTTCGGGCTGCGCCGCGATAAAATTCCGGTCATTTCCAAAAAAGAAAAAATCCGCAGCGGCGTTGCGTTCCAAACTTCCGGCAGCAAATCGGGCATCGCTTCGATGTCGGCGACGGTCGTGGTGCCGGTTTTCAAAAGCTGGTGTGCGCCGCGCAGCCACGAACGCGCGTAGTCGGAATAACTCCAGCCGGTTTTCGCGGCGGTGATGGAGCCGATCCAGTCGGTGAAAATTTTCGGCGGCGGCAGTTCGCCGGCCATGTCGGTGTAATCGAGATGACAATGCGCGTTGATCAAACCGGGCAGCAAAATGACTTCGCCGAGATCGTGGATTTTTTCTTTCGCGTGCGGTCGCAAATCACGGAACGGCACGACGGCGCGGATTTTATTTCCAGTAACGAAAACCGCGCCGTCTTCAATCGGCGGCGCGGTGACGGGCAGGATGACGCGGGCGCGGAGAATCATTCCACTTCCGCTTCTTGACGGGAACGTTTGGAGCGGGCACCGATGGTGTGTTTGGCCGCCTTGGTTTTGCTGTGGCGTTTGCGGATCTGCTGCTCGATTTTTTTGGTCACGCGCTCGATGGCGGCGTAAAGGTCGCTTTCACGGTCTTCGGCAAAAAGGTCGGGCCCGCGCACGCCGAGGCGGAGCGAACAACTGAACTGTTTTTCCGGCACGCGCGTATGGTCGCGTTCCAGCGTGACGCGCGCATCAATCGCCCAGCGGTCGTAATGTTCCAGCTTGTCGAGTTTGGCGAGGATGAATTCTTCGATGGCTTGGGTAAGCGTGACGTTATGCGTAGAGAGAATTAACTTCATGGAAAAAAGATGCAACCGCTGCGCGGCAAAATCCAGTTTTAGTTTGCGATAAAATTGGCTTAACAGCGAGATTCGTGCCAAAAGAACTTGTAGTCTGGCAAGCTTTCGCTATGCTCGCCCACGAATGGCATTCGGACTGCAACTTTCACAACGGCTTTCACAATCGCTCGTGCTGGCGCCGCAACTCCAGCAGTCGCTGGCTTTGCTTCAGGCGCCGACGCTGGAACTCAAAGCGCTGGTGGAGCAGGAACTTCAACAAAATCCCGTGCTGGAAGAAATTGACGGCGACAGCCCGGAAAAATCTGATGCTGAAGAAAGTGATTTGCCGGAAACGCCCGACCTCGCCGAGCCGCCGGAGGACGTAAAATTTGATTCGATGGATGCGCCGATGGAAAAGGAATCCGCCGAGCCGGTGGATGATTTTCAGGCAGAGTTCGACAAACTTGTGCAGTTGGATCAGGACTGGCGCGACCATTTTTCGCAGGCGAGTTCGCCCATCCGCACGACGACCGAGGACGAGGAAAAACGGCAATTCATGTTTGATTCGCTCACGGCGGAGACATCGCTCGCACAACATCTCGTCGAACAGGTGCGCGATACGAAATTGGACGAAGAAGGGCAGGGCATCGCCGAATTACTGATCGGCAACATTGACGATTACGGTTATCTCAACACGACGGTCGAGGAACTCGCGGCTTCCACGAGTTTGCCGGCGGAGAAAATTTTCCACGTCCTGAAAGTTCTGCAGACGTTTGAACCGGTCGGCGTCGGCGCGCGTGATTTGCGCGAATGTCTGCTGCTCCAGCTCGAACGCGCCGGCGAACAGGAATCGCTCGAATACCGCATCATCCGCGATTTCATGGAAGCGCTCGGCAAACGGCGCATTCCAGAAATCGCGCGCGGCACGGGCAAAAGCGTGGATGAAGTTCAAGAAGCCCTCGCGACGATCGGGCGACTTGAGCCGCGGCCCGGACGCGCTTTTCTCACGGCGGTGGAACAATATGTCGCGCCGGAAGTTTTCGTCCAAAAATCGGGTGATGATTTTCTGGTCACGACCAACGACGAACAGATTCCGCATCTGCGCATCAGCAACGTCTATAAAGATTTGATGTCGCAGGGCGGAGACAACGCGGAAGTGAAAAATTACATCCGCGAAAAAATCCGCGCGGGAAAATTTCTCATCAAGAGTTTGCATCAACGTCAGACGACGATTGCGAACATCGGGCGCGAAATCGTGAAACGCCAGCGCGAGTTCATGGAAAAAGGCGTCGCGTTTTTGAAACCGATGACGATGGCGCAAGTCGCCGAAGTCGTCGGCGTCCACGAAACGACCGTCAGCCGCGCGGTTTCCGGCAAATACATCGAAACGCCGCAGGGCATTTTCGAGATGAAATTTTTCTTCACCGCCGGTTTGCAAAGTTCCAGCGGCGAGGACGTTTCCAATACGAGCGTGAAGGACATGATTGACGAGATTTTCAAAAACGAAAATACCGGCAAACCGTTGTCCGACCAGGAAGTTGTGAAAATGCTCGGCGAAAAAGGCATCACCATCGCCCGCCGCACGGTTGCGAAATATCGCGACGAACTGAACATCCTGCCGTCCAATCTCCGCAAAGTTTATTGACCTGGAGGGACGGCGTGTCGCCGTTCAAAAATTTCCGAACGCAAATTTATTTTAAGACGCCGCACGTCGTCCATCCCAAAAAATTAATACTCTTCATTAGCCGGAAAAGTTTCGTTAGCGCAATCGGTTCGCTGTGTTATTTTTTCTTGATGGCGAAAATTTTGAATACTGACGAAGCGGCAGGTCAGCAAAAATTCGGACGTTTTTATCTGCGCGAACTGCTCAACAGTGGCGGCATGTCGGAAATCTGGCTGGCCAGCGACGGACGCAAAACGTTTGCGTTGAGAAAACTCAAACGCGAACTGCGCTTCAACTTCACCGCGCGCCGGCGTTTCATGCACGGCTGCGAAATCTTGTCGAAACTGACCGAGAGTGATCACATCGTCGGCTACGTTGAACACGGCAAAGCCGAAGGCACTTGTTATTTGCTGATGGATTATGTCGAGGCGGAAAATCTCAAAATTCTTTACGCGCGCCAAGATCCACTGCTCGCGGAAAACGTCGCGCAAATCTTGATTGATGCCGCGACCGGCTTGAGCGACATCCACGAAAGCGGTTACATGCACCTCGATTTCAAACCGGAAAATATTTTGATCACGCGCAACGGCGCGGTGCGGCTGATTGATTTTGACATGGCGCAGCCGATTCCGGAAAAGCCGGTGAAATTTTCCAAAAATCCCGGCACGCCCGGCTACATGGCGCCGGAACAATTGAAACGCGAACCGATGGATGCGCGCGCGGATATTTTTGCGTTTGGCGTTTCCGCTTACGAATTGGTGACGAACCAGAAACCGTTTCCCGGCGATTCGCCCGGCGAAATTCTCGCCGCGCAATTGCAACCCAGCGGCCCGATTCCGCCACGCGAACATAATCCCAGCCTGCCGCCCGCGCTTGATAATGTGATTTTGAAATGCCTCGAACGCGATCCCGACCGCCGTTATCCCATCAGCGGAATGCTCGTGCGCGACCTGCAAAGTGCGCTTTACGTTTGAACAGATGGTTGGATTATCGGATGGTGGATAAATGGATGGACGGCAGCACGTTCGTTAAAAATCCAATAATCCATTCATCCAATAATCCGTTTTCCACCCTCATTCGCGCAAAGGATCCACATTCCCCGCCGTTTCCGCTTGCGTTTTGCGGGCAGTGTCGAAAAAATGGGCGTTCATATTTATATGGAAACACACGATGTCTCGTCAGAATTTCTTTTCAAACTGTGGCCGTGGCTCGAAGCCAATAAAACCAAGTTGATCGGCGGGGCGGTGGTCATCGTCGCGCTGGCGGGAATTTATTCGTTCGTTTCATGGCAGCACGAGCAAAAGGAAATAAGCGCCGGACAAGCCTACACGCAGCTCGCGTTCGCGCCATCGGCCAATTTGAATGCCAGCCAGACATCGGCGGCGTTCGCACAACTGGCGGAAAAATACTCCGGCACGGCGGCGGCCCAACGCGCGCAATTGCAGGCGGCGGCCACTCTGTTTGAAGCCGGGAATTATGCGGACGCGCAGACACAATTCCAAAAATTTCTCGATGCGAATTCCACCGGCACGCTGGCGGCGACGGCGGCCTTGGGCATCGCGGCCAGCTTGGAAGCGCAAAATAAATTAGATCTGGCAACCACGGCCTATAAAAAAGTGACGACCAGTTTTGTCGGTTCGCCCTCCGAATTGCAGGCGGAGTTTGCGTTGGGTCGTCTGGCCGAGCAATCCGGAAAACTGGCCGAGGCGGAAGGCCATTTTGAAAATGTCGCACGCGCCGGACGCGCCGGCGGTTCCATCGCGGAAGAAGCCGAAGGCCGCGCGTTTGAACTCAAAGCCAAACTGGCGGCAACCCAAAAAACCAGCGTGCCAGCCGGCGCAACCACCAACGCAATTCAACTTTTGAAATAATTTCTCCATGAAACTTTCCATCATCGGCACTGGTTACGTTGGGTTAGTCACGGGCGCGTGTTTCGCGGAAGTTGGCCACCATGTCATCTGCGTGGACAACAACGCCGACAAAGTTAAAACGCTACAAGCGGGTGGAATTCCCATTTACGAACCCGGCTTGGAAGAACTCGTCAAAAAAAATGTCGCGGCGGGACGGCTTTCCTTCACGACCAGCACCGCCGAGGGCGTGCAAAAATCCGACGTGGTTTTCATTGCCGTGCCGACGCCGCCGCAGGTGGATGGCTCGGTGGATTTAAGTTACATCGAAAAAGTTGCGCGTGACATCGCCGCCGCCATCACGAGTTACAAAATCGTCGTGGACAAAAGCACCGTGCCGGTCAAGACGGGTGAAAAAGTCACGGAAACGATCAAGCGTTATTGCCCGGCGAAGGCGGAATTTGACGTCGTCAGCAATCCCGAATTTTTGCGCGAAGGTTTTGCCGTCGGCGATTTGATGAAGCCCGACCGCGTTGTGATCGGCGTCGGCTCGCAACGTCCCGTCGCCGCGATGAAGGAAGTTTATACGCCGTTCAACGCGCCGATCATCGTCACCGACATCAATTCCGCTGAACTCATCAAGCACGCGGCGAATTCTTTTCTCGCGCTGAAAATTTCCTACATCAACGCCATCGCCAACATTTGCGAAGCCGCCGGCGCGAACGTGCAGGAAGTCGCACAAGGCATCGGTTTGGACGAACGCATTGGCCGCCGTTTTCTCAATGCCGGCATCGGTTTCGGCGGCAGTTGTTTCCCGAAAGATTTGAGCGCGTTCATCAAAATTTCCGAGCAGATCGGCTACGATTTCAAATTGCTCAAGGAAGTCCAGCGCATCAACGCCGACCAGATGGATCGCTTCGTCAAAAAAATCACCGACACGCTCTGGGTTTTGAAGGACAAAAAAATCGGCGTGCTCGGCCTCGCGTTCAAGCAAAACACCGACGACGTCCGTTCTTCGCCGGCGATTGATCTGTGCCAGCGTTTGTTGAAAGACG
>JAMFSG010000212.1 GCA_026225155.1 Verrucomicrobiota bacterium | reverse complement strand
GAATCTCAACGTGCTTCGCAAACAATTTGTCGCCGATCGCTGGCAGAAATTTCTCCGCGACCGTTTTGTCCACGAGCAATGTTTCCATCGCGTTGCAAACGCCGGGACGCTGGACTTTTGCGTTCAGCGCGATTTCCTCGGCCATTTTCAGATCCGCGTCCGCATCCACAAAAACGTGGCACACGCCTTTGTAATGTTTGATGACGGGAACTTTGCTGCAATCCGCGACGGCGCGGATGAGACTCTCGCCGCCGCGCGGCATGCACAAATCAACGTATTGCGTGAGCGAAAGTAAAATCGGAATCGCCTCGCGGTCGGGCGTCGGCACGACTTGGATCGCGTGTTCTGGAAAATTTTTGTGCGCAATTTTTCCCGCGCCGATCATCGTCCGCGCGATGATCTGGTTCGAGTTCAACGCTTCCTTGCCGCCACGCAAAATCGTCGCGTTGCCGGATTTGAAACACAAACTCGCCGCGTCCGCCGTCACGTTTGGACGCGATTCATAAATAATGACCACGACACAAATCGGCGTGGAAATTTTTTGCAGCTTGAGTCCGTTCGGACGCGTGCGTTCGTCTAAAATTTTTCCAACCGGATCCGGCAACGCCGCGACTTCGCGCAAACCTTTGGCCATCGCAGAAATTCTTTTGTCATCCAATTGAAGCCGGTCGAGCATCGCCACCGACAAACCGTGCTGCGCGCCGAATTCCATGTCGAGCGCGTTGGCTTCCTTGATCGCGTCGGAATTTTTTTCGAGCGCTTCGGCCATCGCGAGGAGGCAGGAATTTTTCTCCGCCGTGGTCAGTTTGGCGAGTTCGCGCGACGCGGCCTTGGCCTGTTTGGCCAACTGCGTCATCTGTTCGTTCAAATTC
This sequence comes from Verrucomicrobiota bacterium, assembly GCA_026225155.1. GTDB lineage: Bacteria > Verrucomicrobiota > Verrucomicrobiia > Limisphaerales > UBA11358 > UBA11358. The sequence goes on along the minus strand of JAMFSG010000212.1, from coordinate 4,979 downwards.
ATGGCGGCAAATTCAGGCTGCCAAGTTAAACGAATCACGCCGATTGTCAAAACGCCGCGTCAATTCGCGGCGGGTGGCAAAACCCCCAAAATCGCCACGACAATCACGATCACGATGCCGATCAACAATTCCATCAGCACATTGAATCGCAATTGCGCCATCGCTGTTTCCGTTTTTTGCAGTTGTGAACTTTTAATTTCAAGCCGTGGTTTCAGTCGCAAAAGATTCACCGCCCCGATGGCGACGGCGACAGCGAATAAAATAATTTTGAGCAACAGCCAGCGTCCGTAAGTTTGGCCGAACAGATTTGCGAACGAACCGACGAGAAACCAACCGTTGGCCAAACCCGTCGCCGCCAGCAACGCGACACTGATCAAACTTAAAAACGAAAATCGGCGCACGAGTGAGACAATCTGATTTGTGCGCGCTATTTCTGAAACTGGACGCAATTTTTGCAACAGCAAAAAAAGCGGCAATAAACCTGTCGGCCAAAAACCGGCGACCAGCAAATGCAAAACGTCCGCGCCCAAATGCCAGCGAGAAGTTTCCTGTCCGTGTCCGGCCCACGCGAGACTGCCGAGCAGCAAGCTGCTGAAAAATAATTGCAGCCACATGAAAATTTTTTGGAGTGCCGACGACCGTTTTGAAAAAACTGAAAGCGCGCAAATGATTATCGCTGCGAGCCAGAAAATTAAGCGCCATTGCGAGATGATTCCGAATTGCATTTGCGTCCAGACTGTTTTCAGGATTTCGGTGGTTGGCGATTCGCCGCTCATTGTCATGGCGACCAGCACGAACCAAAAAATTCCCGACAGCAAAATCAGCGGCAAAAAAATCAGGCTGAAAAATCGGCTTTTTTTTCGCCAATAATTTTCGATCTCGTTTTCGCCACCGCTGAAAATTTTCGCCGCGACGAAGCGGTCGAAAGCAAAGAAGCCAAAAAAAAGCAGGCACGCGCCGAAATGAACGGCCCGCGCCACGATGAACCAAGTCGTCGTCATGCCTGCTTTTATGTTTGGCTTTTATGGCCGCAAAAGAACGCAAAGGACATAAAGAAAAAAATGCGCGTTTTGTGCTTTTTTGCGGCTCGTTTTATTTGTCCGTCATTTGATCGTGAATTGGAAATGACCTTGCGTTTTGTGCGTGTCCACCGAGACGGCGTGCCAGATCACGGTGTAAGTTCCCGCCGGCAATTCCGGCAGCGAAACCAAAAACAGCGACTTGTCTTTGCCATCGAGACGCGCGTTTTTTTTGTCCACTTCCTTGCCTTGCGCGTCCTGGACTTCGAGTTTGCTGAAAGCCGGTTCAAGATTTTGCGTGAACCAGACTTTGATTTCAGCAGGCGAATGGCCGACCGTGCCGCCGACTTTCGGTTCGGCGTGATCTAAAAATGCGTGCGCCCATGCGGAAGATTGCAGCGCCAGCATCAAACTGACAGTGAGACTGGTGAGAATAATTTTTTTCATAAATATTTTGCGGTTAATTTTTTGTCAGGAAGTTTTCAATCTTTTCCGAAGATCGGATGGCCGAAGACTTTGGGAAAAATGTCGTCGAGAAAAATCTGCAATTGCACGACGGCGCCGACCTGGCTGCCGGTCGCGCTGTTGACAGGAATGATCGCTTCGGCGCCGATCTGAAAATATTTCGCCTCGTAAAAAATTCCCGGATTGATTGTGCCAGTCGTTTCGCCGCCGTCACGATTTTCCGGCGTGTCGAAAGAAAATTCAACGACGGGAATCAGGTTCTTTAACGGCTCCGGAAGACCGATGTCGCGCACCTGTTGCTGCAGATACGGCAAACTATATTCGAGCGCAAAACCCCATTCGAGGCTGTTCGGCTCGGCGCTCGTCGGCAAATCTTCGGCGAGCGTGCCGGTGATCGCAAAGGGCCGCGCGCATTTCAGCGCGTCGGGCAGATCGCCAAAACCTTTGCCGAAATAAATCGTCGGCGAAAAAGTGCTGTGCGGATCCCGACCGACACTTTGATTGCCGCTGCCGCCGATTTCCCATTCCGCGCCCACGGAAAAAATCGCCTCGTGTTTGTCATTTTGCCAAAGCTGATATTTCGCGCTCACGGTGAAATTATCAAATCCGTGCGACGACGATTCGCCGTCTGGTTTTTGGTTCAGCCAGTCGCCGGAAATGCCGAGCGCGAACTTTGGAAAAATTTCCTTGTCGAACTCGAAGCCAATGTCCGTGGTGCTGACCGCCGGATTGCCAACGCTTGCCGGACTTTTGGAATACGAAACCGACGGCAGCAATAATTCGTCAGTCGCAAACGGATCGTCCGTCGCAATGGTCGGCGGGAAAAAACGGTCGCCAACGAAACCGTGCGCGGAAACATTTGCCACGCTAAAACTGATCGCTGCCAAAACTGCGCCGGAAACAATCAATGGATTGCGCCCGGTTTTCAAAACCGACAAAGCCAAATTATTTTTATTCTTCATTTTAAAGATTCAAAGTTGCGAGCCACCGCCACACGGCGAAGCTCTAAGTTAACGGAATTATTTTTTGGGAAGATCGGCGTATCGCCGACCCAATCGTTTTTAATTTGGGACGGCGACACGCCGTCCCTCCAGCTTCAAAAACGGAATTGAATCAAACGAAGAAATTACGCGGCGGCGGCAGGAGCGGTTTTTGCGGAAGCGATTTGGCGAAAATATTTGCCGGTGGAAAAATTTGAAAATAGCGCGGCGCGAGCAAAACGATTTCTGCGGACAGCGGCGGAAATTCCAGTTTTTGCGACGGCGAGGAGATTTCCGTTTTGTGCTCGGATTTTTTGCCGGCGGCGATGGCTTTGCACAACGAGCAAGGATGGTCGCCGTCGAAAGTTTGCGTCACGGCCTCGGTGACAGATTGCGTGCGCAGATTATCCGCGAGCATCGTCGTCCACGCGACCGATTGCAGCAGCGCCCAATGCGCGCCCGTCGTCGCCATGAGCGTGACGATGACGAACATTTTGCCGATGCGGGCGAACATCAGATGATTCTTGTGAAAAATTTCACAAAGTCAAGTGCGAGAAGTTTGAGCAAGCTGGCTGCGATGAACGTTTAAAAAAGATGAAGAATCTATTTTAGCTTGTAAGTCAAAAACCAAAAATACTGCAATTCTGTCCAGTGGATTCCTATCGCTGTCTCACCAATAATTTCCCGCATTTCCTTTTCGTCAGGGAAATTTTTCAGGACTTCATATTCGCTTCCATTTTCGAGTTTTCGCAGTTGATATGTGTTGCCTTCATCATCCGTCCGGCTAATCGGCGTGTTGCTGCCGGCTACAAATTTATTGTCCAAGAAAATGAGCAGTGCTCCGGAAGAAAATTGCCGGTGAAATTGGGACAGGAAATTTTTTATTTCTGATTTCCGCAAATGCGACCACCACGCGGCGGCAAGTCCGGCAGTAAAAATATTCTGCGGAAACGATAAGTTAAAGGCGTCGGCCTTTTGAAAGTGAACTTCGCAAACGTATTTTTTGGCGCGGGCGATTTGGAGAACTTCTTCGTTGAAATCGGTCGCGGTGATTGATTTCGCGGTTTTCGAAACCGCATGCGTCCAATAGCCGGTGCCGCAGGCGATTTCAAGAATTTCCTGTCCGGCCAGAGTTTGCGCGCAGAGTTTTCTTAAAACTGCCAAATCAGTCTGGCGTTCGGGCTTGTCGTAAATCCGCTCGTATTCGTTGGCCCGTTTTGCGTAATAATCAATTAGCGAAACATTGTTCGACACAATTTTATTTTAATTTCTTCACCAGGACTTTGGAATTTCTGCCGCTCAAATCGTATTTTTCGCGGCGCGCGGGCGGAAGATCGTCCGGCGTGCCTTCGGCGAAACCGCCTTTGCTCTGAAAATAAGTGAACGCCTGCGTCGAAAGCGTGAGCAGTTCGCTCAAGCCGATTTCACGCGCCTTGTTTTCGACGAACTGGATGAGCTTGCGGCCGATGCCTTGATTTTCGTGCGCGGAACTGACGAAGAGACACGCGAGCTCGCCTTTTTTTGATTCGGGATAAAGATGCAGCGCGACGCACGCGACGGGATTTTTATCAATCTCGAACAGATAATAATCCGCGAGACTTTTTTCGATCATCGCGCGCGTGCGTTTCACCAGTTCGTCGGATTCGACGCCGGTTTTTGTCAGCACCTGGATCGCGCGAATGTCTTTTTTCTTCGCGGGCCGGATCTGCTGATATTCGTTCGCGTAAATCAACGTGCCGATGCCGTCGTTGGAAAAAACTTCGGCAAGCAAACCTTCGTCCACTTTGCCGTTGATGACGTGGACGCGTGGAACGCCGGCTTTGCACGCGGCGGCGGCATGCTGCGCTTTCGATAAAATATCCGGCGCAAAACCGGCGCTGTTTGTCTGCAATAATTTTTCCAATTCGGCCACGAGCATTTGCCGAATGAGGTGGCCGTTGTGGATCAAACCGTCTTGCGAGGTGATGAAAATCAATTTGATCGCCTTCAGCGCTTCGGCAACGGCGATGGCGACGCCGTCGGAATTCACGCGATACGTTTTGCCATCGCCATCGAAACCGAGCGGCGGAATAACGGGCACAACGCCTTGCGCGAGCAATGTTTGAAGCAACTCTGTGTCCACGCGCTCGACCTTGCCGGTAAATTGATGATCAACGCCGCCGATGATGCCCATCGGATGCGCGATGATGACATTCGTGCTGGCGGCGCGCAGATCGTTCGCCGAAAGGCCTTCGAGAATTTCGTGCGTGAGCCGGTTCGCGGCGGTGAGTGCGAGCTTGAGGGTGTTCGCGTCCGTGATGCCCGCGCCATCGAGGTCGGAAATTTTGGTATTGGCTTCGTCCGCGAGTAATTTGATCTGCGCCGAAGCGCCGTGAACGAGCACGACGCGGATGCTCAACGAGCGCAACACCGCGACGTCGAGCAGCAGCGTCGCGAAATTTTCGTCGGTGACGATCGCGCCGTCAATCGCGATGACGAAGGTCTTTTCGCGGAATTGCGGAATGTATTGCAGGAT
>JAMFSG010000211.1 GCA_026225155.1 Verrucomicrobiota bacterium | reverse complement strand
GCCGTGATTGGACCGGCATTCAATGGCGCGGGCACCGACATTGGCCACGGAAAACCAGCAGTCATGCACTAACGCCATGCCGCCGCCATTCTCGATATTAATGGCATTGCCGATGGCGCTGTTCGCCCCCGAAGCGATGACCCGGACGCCCGATAATTCGATGTTGCCTGCAGCCGGTTCAAACAAATCGAAGGCCGGACCGCCTGCGCACGAATTCGTAATGATCGTGCTGCTGGCAGTTCCAAACGTCCAAAATCCCTGCACGCCGCCGCCGTGGAAGGAGGTGACATTCAAGACCAGATTCGTGCCGTCAAAACTTGTCACCGTTCCGGTCATGTTCGTCGGTGAATTTCCCATCAAGCCGCCAAAATCACCCGAGGCGGTATAAAATGCCGTCACAATTGCGCCGTTCGTTACCGGCACAAATCCGCTGCCGTTGAGCAAAAATTCCGGAGCTGTTTGAACGGTAAAACTTTTGCTGCCTAAACCCACGGCCACCGGCGTGGTGGAATTGCCGAATAATGCGCCCGCGCCAGCACCGACAATATTTACCGCCTTGCCCGCGACCGAAATCCCATTCGCCCAGCTGAAATTTCCCGCCGGCAAAAGAATTGTATTGCCGTCGTTGGCGGCATTGATGGCTTGTTGGACACCCGCATCCGTCCCATCCGTCCGAAATATGCCGGAGCCGGCCGGAGCAAAGCCTTGCTTTTGTATTATAACATCATCAACGAGAATGGTCGAGTCGCCACCCGGAGAAGTGCCTACCAGCGACAATGTGTGCTTGCCGGTGGACAAAAGAATGTTCGTGGTCAGGCTGATGAAGGTTCCCCCGGAAAATAACGTGGACGCGCAATAACCGATTGTCGAATTATCAATCTGCACTGAAAGGTTGTCCGCCGGATAACCTGGGCGGTTGGCGGCCAGGAGGTAAATGTAATAATTGGCATTGGTCGTCACGGAAAATTTTTGCGAGAGCGTCGCCGCCCCTTGCAAAAATGCCGCTTGAATGCCTTGCGGAGCCACGGCCATCCAGGGCGTCCCGCCCGCCGCGATTCCCACATTTCCCCCATTGGACACAAAAGTCCAGCCGTTGGTGGTATTACCCGAAGCCGTGGACAGAATACACCACTCCCCACCCAAATTGGGAGTTTCAAAACCCGGATTCACCAGCGGAATATTTTGAGCCAGCACAGCCAACCCAGACAATAGGTAAAGCGCAATAATTTTTGGGACAATTCTCATAATCACGTCTTAATTTAGCACAAGCAGACTTTAAATTGTTATAAAAAATAGCACTCCTTGTGCCGCAGAAGATTCCGTTGCCATCATTTCAACCAGTTTCAAGCGAGCAGATTTTGATACACTTTGGCGGTGATTTGGCCAACTTTTGTCCATGAATGCCGTTCATTGGCAAAATCGCGTATTACTTGCCGTTGCGCTGCCAATTGACCGTATAAATCGCCGGCAAAAAAGGTTTCAATCGCCCGCGCCAAATCTACCGGGTCACGCGGTTGGCAGATAAAACCCGTTTTTCCCTCCAAAATATCCTGCCGCAAAGAACCCACGTCCGAGGCGATCACCGGCAAACCGAAACTATAGGCCAAAAATGGAACACCGCTCTGGAAAATGTCCACATATGGAATCGCCACCGCGTCCGCCGTCTTGAAATAAATCTCCACCTCTTCGTTCGGAATATGCCGGATGTGCTGGATGGTTTGCGATTGGATTTTGCCGTCAATAATCTGCTGTTGAATCTGCGCCCAATATTCCTCGCAACCTTGTTTCACTTTTCCGGCAATGATCAGCCGATATTGGCCGCCGCTCGCCGCTAATTTTGCTAACGCCGAAACCAGATATTCCAACCCTTTGTAGGGCGCGATTTGCCCGAAAAAAAGCAGCGTTTTTTCATCCGCCCGCAAACCCAGCCGCGCCTTTGCTTCGCCAGCAGTCAGCGCCGTGAACACCGAAGTGTTATTGATCCCGAAAGGAATCACACTCGCCTTACTTTCGGCCACACCAAATTCCGTCATCAATTCGCCTTTCATTTTTTCCGTGTGGACAAAAATGTGATGGCTCAAACGATACTGGATTTTCAACGTCAGCCGGTTCAGAAAATCGTCCCGCCGGTCGCGTTTCGCCGCATTCACGTTGTGCGCGGTGAAGGCGATTTTTTTCCCCAGCAACCGGTAATAAGCCATCAAAAAAACGCGGTCAACGAATTCAAATTTATTATTCCAAAGGATGTGCAAAATCGGCGCGTCCGTCGTCGCCGCGTATTTCAGCAGCCGGAAATAATATTTCAAAATCCGCGCAATCTTTTTTCCTTTGCCGACATTTTCCCGCTGGTCGCCGCGCAGGTTCAAAAAACGGATCAGCGGCGAAGAATGCAATTCCGGCGCGTCCAATTTGTCGCTGCCGATGAAATCCACCGACACGCCTTCAGCCACCAGCGCGCCCGTCAAGCCGAGTGCGTAAGAACGGTCGTCGCCGCCCGTCAATAACCCGATGCGGATTGTCTTTTCCATTTCAGGCCGAAAGTTTGCCCAGCACCGCGCGAAAAACTTCTTCGCAACTGATGGCCGTCGTGGCTTCGGTTTCAAAATTCCGTTTGAAAAAATAATTTTCCAACAGCGGCGACGTGATTTTTTCCTGCAAGCCGTAGTCGAAAATTTCCCACGGGCTCGTGCAGTTGAAAATCGTCACGCAACGCGTTCCCACGCCGAGCGCAAAGTGCATCGGCAAACTGTCGCCACTCACGAGCACGCGATGATTTTTTACGTCGCCCAAATGTTCGAGCAACGTCGCGCGCTCGGGCAAAATGTTTACGACCAAACCCTTCGCTTCCAATTCGCGTTGCAGTTCCGCGTAATAAGCCCAATTTTTCATCGGCCAAACCGCGCCGGCTTTCGGGGAAATCGCCACGTCGCCGGCCAGATCGGTTTTGGCCGGTGCGGGCAAAAGATATTTTTCGCCGCGAAATTGAAAACCCATTCCCTCGAAAATCAAATCCTGATAAGTGCGGCGGTTTTCCAATTTCAGCTTGTCCGCCGCCGCTTTTCCGAATCGGCTGATCAGGCTCAAATCAAACCAGTTTCGCGAGTCATCGGAATAAATCAATTTGCCGGCGTCATCCAAAAATGCGCCGAACAGCCGGCCAAATTTTAATGTCTGCGCAAATTGCCCTGCGTCCAAAGTATCTTCGAGGTTGATGACGAGATCGTAATTTTTGTCCGCGACGGAACCACGCTGTTCCCACGCGAGGCTGCGCAGATTGCTTTTCAAGCCGGCCAGTAACAAAACGTTTTTCGCCGCCGTGATCCAGGTGATTTCACCGTCCAGTTTTTCCAGCAATGGCGTGGTGCGGACGACATCGCCCGTCGCGCCCAATTTGATGATGAGTATGTTCATGTCAGTCAGCTTCAATTCCCCGTGGCAGATCTTTGAAAAGTTGCCGCTCGACGGATTCCAGCGCCAGCACCGAATTAATTTCTGCCGAAAAATTCTTCTGGCCGCTGATGTGTTGTTGCGCCAGTGAGCCGATGAAATCCGCGTCTAAAAATCCGCCACCCAACGATTGCGCAGCGGCCAATCTTTCGCGCACGAATGGCGCCAGCTGTTGACGAAACCAACTGCCGTATTTCAAAAATTTATGCAAGCCGGCAACTTTCAAACCGGAGACGATGGGTTTGAAAATCGGATCCAAAAACGCCAACCCGCGCGGCAAGCCGGCATCGCTTTGATAATCCAGCTTGAAAGTGACTTCGGCAAACGCACGGCGCAAAAAAACTTCAGGTCCTGAACGGTCGCCTACGACACCGCGGTCGGTCGGAATTTTATCCAACACCGGATTGCACGCCTTCACAAATCGCGCGGCGGGCAACGACGATTGTTTGATGCTGGCCGGACATTGATACGCCAGCGCGACCAGTTCGTTATCAAGATACGGTGTGCGAAAATTGATCTGCGAACGCCCCGCAGACAAATTGCCGAACAATCCATAAGGAATTTCCTGAAACGCAGCAAATGTGTCCGCATTTTTTTTACCCGCCAGTATCTGCTGACCGGCGGCGTTGACCGACGCAGAAAAATCAGCGGCAAAAATTTCCGGCGCGAGTTGCAGCGGGTTCCATGTGGGAACATTGCGCAAAATTTCGCCACCGTAATTTCCTGTCAGCCGCGTCGTCGCCAACTGGCGCGCCTGCCGGTGAAAATAAATTTCGTGCGTGCCGAAAATTTCCGAATTGCCGTCGGTGACAAAAACCGTCCGGTCCGCGTGCGCCGCAAAGTCAGAAAAAAAATCCGTGCGCAGCCGCAGTAATTGGTGTTCCAAACCGCAAGCCATCGCCACGCGCGCGGCAACACGATCATCCATCGTCTGGCCAACGGCGCCGGTGAACGTATAGCTGATCGGTTTTGCGCCTGACGACGGCAGGCACGCCATGAACATTCGCGTGTCCAATCCGCCGGTCAAGGCGATGCCGATCCGGGGCTCGGCGACAAAATAACGCGGCAAAATCTTTCGGAAAATTTCGCTGAATTTCGCCTCGTAATCTGTCGCCGATAATTTCAGCTGTTGCTCCCAGGTTTCCGGTGAAAAATATTTTTCGCGACGGCAACCGCCATTCTCAAAAACCCAACGCGCGCCGCTGGGCAAAAGTTGGATGCCGCGAAATAATGTCCGGCCTTCGCCCGTGCAACCAACGCCAAAAAATTGCGCGATTCCTTCCCGGTCAAACACACGCAGTTCCGGCAAAATCCGCAGCAAGGCCTTTGCTTCGCTCGCAAAATAAAATGCGTCCGCCGTTTCGTGCCAGTAAATCCGGTCCAAACCGTAACGGTCGTTGAACAGGAAAATTTTGTTCCGGCGGCGGTCAACCAGCAGGCCGCTAAAAATGCCGTTCAGATTTTCAAAAAACTTTTCGCCCTGCTCCTCGTAAAGATGCACGAGGCAGTCGCCGCGGTTTTCGGAAAATCGGTGCCCGTTCTGCTTGAGTCGGATTTTCGTTTCCGATTCAAAAAAACATTCGCCGGAGAAAACCAGCGCGATGTCTTTTTGCTCGTTGAAATAAGTTTGGTTGGCGGCGAAAGAATCATCCTGCGCGATCCAACCCGCGAAAATTCCCATTTCAGGAATTGAAAAAATTCCCGCCCGGTGAAAATTTTCATGCCGCAACTGCGCGGTCATGATTTGCGCCAACCGCTCGCATTCGGCGGCGGGTTTTTTACGGCTGATGATTCCGACGATTCCGGGCATGAAAATCAGGGGGCGATGGGAAAAGTGGAGCCGGCGGGAGGAATTGAACACTCCATCTGCCAAATACAATTTGGCTGCTCTAGCGTTAAGCTACACCGGCGACAAGGCATGAAAAATTAAATCAGTTTTCCCAAAGGTAAAGTTTATTGCCGCTCAATCTTCCTTCGCCGCCGCCGGTTTTTTTTCGGCACCGTGCAGACGGCTGCGGATTTTCAGGAGCAAATTCAAGACCGGCGCGGGCAGCAAACCGACGGCACCGCGATAAAGTTTGAGGCCGACGTAAATTTTTCCCTTCAGCGTCAGCGGAATGTAATAGCGCGGAAAATCAATCTGCTCAAAACCGTTGCGCCGTTTGAATTCCACGAGCGAACTGTCTTTTTTATTGCCGTAGATATAATTGCCATAGACGAAATAGCCGACGCCTTTTTGCGCGCAAACTTCCATCGCCTTGGACAACAAAGCATTCATCGGGCGTTTGTCGTAATGCGAATTCAACGCGAGGATGGCCATGATCGAAGCCAGCCGGTCCACATAAACCATCTTGATGAAACCGATGAGTTCGCCCTCGAAATAGGCGGCGATGAAATCGCTGCGTTCCACATACGTCGCATGTTCGATTTTTATCTGTTCAAAACTTTTCCCGTAATGCCAGAATGGACGTCCCTGCCGCACCGGCGTTTCATTGCAGATTTTATGGATGCCGCGCGCGAGTTCGTCATCGAAAATAGCGACCTTCACTTCCACGCCGCGTTTGGCGGCGCGACGCGTATTCTTCCGCGCTTCCTGCGGCAATTTTTCCCACCACGCCTCAAAGGTCGTGACCGGAACGGCGGCGTAATTTTCCAGTTCGAAATGCTGCGCGAACTTCGGTTGTAAATCCGGCGGCCGTTGAAAAAAAGTCAGGACGTCCGCTTTCAATCCGCTTTGTTTCAACGCGGCAATAAAAGTTTCCGGATTTTTTACCAATTCGCCCTCGGTCACGTCTTCGTCGCGAACCGAAGCGATTTTGAAGCCCCGCCCTTTGACGATCACCGTGCGTTCTTCGATTTCCGCCGACGGCACGAGAGTATTTTTCCCGTTCACCCGGGTTTCCACGAAATTTACAGCCATAAAAAATCAGCCCTGCGACCGCACGCCGCGCAACCATTGCTCGAACATCACGAGACTGAACAACAGTTTGTGATTGTCCTGCCGCTGCGATTGATGGTCATCCAGTAATTTTTTCACCGGCACTGGATTTAGATAATTAAAGATCAAAGAACTTTTGTCCTGCAACGCGTCGGAAATATTTCCCTTCGCCGAACCGTTGAACCAGTCGTCCACCACGTTCACGCCGAAGCCGCGTTTTTTGCGTTTCAAAATCTGGCGTGGCAGAAATTTTTCGCAGACGCGACGATGCAGCCATTTGCGTTCGCCGCGCCGCACTTTGAAACTCGCGTCCAAACGTTGCGCGTATTCAACGACGGTGCGATCGAGATACGGCACGCGCGCTTCGAGACTGTGCGCCATCGAAAGTTTGTCCGCATACATCAACAGTTCGTCCGGCAACGACGAACGGATTTCCAAAAGCTGGAAGCCGCCGAGTTCGTCCAGATTTTCCATCTGCGGCAATAACGGTTTGAAAATTCCGGCGAGGCTGGGAAATTGATCACCCGGATCGCGGAACAATCCGTTCACCGTGTCGCCCGGCACGAGCGAGAAAACATCTTGATAGCGCAACAACCGATCCTCCTCGCCGAGCGATTGCACACCGCGTTTCAATGTTTCGTTGCGCGGCAATTTGGAAATCATTTTTGCCGTTGCCGATTGAATTCCCTTCGGCAACTTACGCCAAAAATCGCCGTAACGAACGCCGAGATGCCGTTTGTAGCCACCGAATAATTCATCCGGCCCTTGCCCGATCAACGCAACTTTCACGTCCTGCCGCGCGCGCTGGCAGACAAAATACATCGGCACGATGGACGAAGCTGCGACAGGCTCTTCCAAAAATCGCACGATGTTCGGCAGCGATTTTTCAAATTCTTCCTGGTCAATCCGCACTTGATGATGTTGCGCGCACAAGAGCGAAGCCGTTTCCGCCGCGTCCACCAATTCATCGTCCGCGTAACTTTTTCCGTAGCCGATCGTGTAAGCCGGCCAGTCGCGGCCATGCTCGTTCATCAATGCGAGCAGCAATCCTGAATCGAGTCCGCCGCTCAACAAAATCCCGACCGGCACGTCGGCCAGCAAATGCCGTTTCACCGCGCCGCGATATAATTCCAGCAGTTGTTCCGTTGCGTCTTTTTCTGAAATTTTTTCGGCGAACGGTTGCGGCGTAAAATTATACCAACGTTGCTCGCTGACTTTTCCGTTCTCGACGATGAGCATCGTGCCGGGCGCGAGTTTTTTGACACCTTCAAAAATTGTCAGCGGCGATGGCGTGTAACGGAAACGCAAAAACAAATTCAACGCGCCGGCATTCACTTCCGGCTTGGAATTATTTTCCGCCGCGAGCACCGGCCGGATTTCGGAACCGAAACTTAATTTTCCATCGGCGATTTTATAATAGATCAACTTGATGCCCATCGGATCACGCGCGACGATGAGCCGCCGTTTTTTCACATCCCAAATCCCAACGCCGAACATGCCGTTGAGATGATTAAAAACATCCGCGCCCCATTGTTTGTAACCGTGGATGATGACTTCCGTGTCCGAGCTGGTGCGGAATTTATGGCCGCGGCCTTCGAGTTCCGCGCGCAGTTCTTTGTAGTTGTAAATCTCGCCGTTGAAAACGACCCAAACACTTTCGTCCGCGTCGGACATTGGCTGATGGCCGCCGGAAAGATCAATGATCGAAAGTCGGCGGAAACCAAAGCCGAGCGATTTATCGAAAAAATAACCTTCATCGTCCGGGCCGCGATGAAACATCGTGCGCGACATGCGGCGGATCGTTTCCTGATCCACCGGTTCGTCTGACGCGATTTTAACTTGGCCGCAAATGCCGCACATATTTTTACTTTGAGTTCGGAAGCATGAAATGCAACGCGATCTTTAACCGCTCGTTTGTTTCATTTTTTTTGCCAGCCCTTGCGCGATGCGCAAAATAAAATCATTGCGCGCGATAAAATTATCCCTGAATTCTGACAAGGCGCGACGGAAGGACACGGACGCCCGATATTTGATTCCCGCCGAATATTTTTTCTCCGGCTGGATGGGAGTTACTTCGACATGGACTTGATAAACTTGGCGGACGTTCGCCTGAAAATTAAAAGTGACTTTGTCGCCTTGATGCACGAATGGAATTTCAACTCCGTTCACCGTCACGTGACGGATCAATGTGGTCGCAGGAATTCTTCGGACTAACCGGTATTCGGCCGGCGTTTCGCCTGAATGTTCCAGCTTAAAATCATCGGTGAAAAAACGCACTTCCCAGGAATCCGCCGCGAGCCGGCGGCGTGAATGCGTGCGCGCAACGGTTTCCGCCAGCGAACCCCATTTGATGGCGGGATGAATTTGCGATAATCCCGCAGCAAAAATTTCCGTGCCGCCGGGGCCGTTGCGAAAAAATTCATGATGTTCGACCAAAATGGCGGGTTTGCCGAGAAACAACGCCATCGCGAAAACCGATATTTCGCTCCAATAGTGCCGTTTGAAAACCGGAATGCCGAAAAATGAATCTTGGGCGGCCAGCAGCAAGTCCGCACCGCAGATGCTGGGAGCCGTCAAATTTCGCGGCATGCACGCGGTGCAAACAACGCCAGCAAATTGCCGGCTGTCGGCAAAAGCCCGCATGGCTTCCACGGAATATTGTTCCTGCGGACAGACCATCAACGGTTCGCTCACCAAGCCGGTTTGTTCGTGGTGCTGTTCCATGCGCTGGCGCGCCACAAAATTGCGGCTCAATAAATCTTCATAGTCAGCCGAGCCGAATTCTCTTTTCGTATGATCGCATCCGTGGATGCAAACGCCGAAGCAATCGGCGTGATCGAGAAACATCCGCGTGTTGCTGGCGCGGCTGCGCCGATGATTCCACGGAATGAAGGCCAGAGTGACATGATAATTGTGCTGGCGGGCAGACGTGAGCAACCGGGGGAAATCAATGAAACCGTAATTATTTTTTAACAGCGGATCGTCAATGACGATGCCGGCACCGGGATTTGGATTGCGCCAGCATTGATCGCCAAAGGCGAACCGCAAAAAGATGATGGCGGGAATATATTTATCCGCCGCCAGTTCAAATTCTTTTTCCGCCGCCAAAAGTTTTCGGACATCAAAAACCGACTTCGTGGCCCAGACAAAAATATTTGCTTTGCCAACTTTCACCCGCACAAATGTGGAAGCTTGGTCCAGCCGCATGATTTCGTCCGCGTTCGCCGCAGAAGAAATGTTCAGGCCAAAGGTTTCATCCGGCTCGCGCGGAAAAGAATAAGATGCCAGTTCTTCGCTCAACGCTCCCGAATCTTTCGGAAAATTTAAGTGGCTGGCACGTCCGGCTGATTTCATTCCTTGAACAGAATTATTTGTCAGCACTTTCAAAAACCGATCGGTAGCTTCGCCAAGCTCGGATACCAGCAGCAATACTGCCGTGTCGCATTCACCAAGTTGAGCGACTAATTGTGCGAGTTGTTCCTGATTATTTTGATTCTTCAGACTATCAACATCCAACGCGATGGCTGACTTTCCCTGCGTTGTTATTTCCCGCGTCACTAAATCCAACAAGCCCGCATTCGCCACATCCGCCGTTTCACAAACAACTCCAACACACTCTGCCAGATGTTGAAAATGAGGAATGGCCGGGGAGGGTGCGGTGTGGAAAAAAACTTTCATGCTTGCGGCGAGACCGTTTGTAAAACAAAGGCGCGCTGGATCAGGCTGCGGGGACTTCGCTCGCCAATAAATCGAAATAAATCCGGTCAACCTGTTCGCCGTTCGAGCAGGCTGCCTGTCGCAATTTCCCAGCCTTCTGAAAACCCGCCTTCTGCAATACTCTGGCGGAAGCGAGGTTGTCTGCCATTGCCCAGGCATAAAGCGATTTCAGTTTCAACTCTTGAAAACATTTTTTAGCCATTTGTGTCACGGCGCTGGAAACAATTCCTTTTCCGGCCAGCGTCGAATCACCCAAAAAATACCAGACCATCGCCGTTGCGTCCGCGATATCAATATCCGCCAGCGCCGTCAATCCGACCGGCTGGTCATTCCAACGCACCAGAAATACGCGGTTTTTTTTGTTGCGGAGCATCACTGCCATCAGAACTGCCGTCGCCACTTTGTCGCGCCATTCCGCAGTCAACCAACGGTTGATTTCGCGGTTGGAAAGCCAGCCGGCCACGAGATCAAAATGCGGTTGGGTCAGTTCTTCAATTGTCGTCATGATCACACGATGCTGACCTTCAAATGCGCGGCGAATTCTTCGCGCAAACGGACCGGCCATTTTTCCCAGTCCAAGCCGAATTGGCTGAAGATCGCAAAAACCCAGCGCTCATAACCCCAGCCAACGCAAGCGCTGGTCGCCGGTCGCCCGGCTTGGGTGATGTTGAATGCTTTGCCAAAAGTCATGGCGTGAAAGTTGGAGGAAAAAACGCTGATGGATTGTTTCTCGAACGGGATCAATAGGCGCAATTCTTTCTTCGCCTGCTGTTGCCGTTGGAACGAAGCTTTGACGGCATAATCCTGTGTGAAAAACATGTCGTTGGCCGTTTCAAAAGTGCCGACCACTTCCCATTCTTTGGCCCACTGCACAATTTGTTCTTCGGCTTTGGCGCGGCCTTCCATGACAAAACGCGGATGACCGACCCACACCACATCACGTTGCGTAAATGCCCGCAACCGGGTCATGGTTCGATGATTGGCTCCTTCATATCGGTGGCAGGCGACGGCCATCGTCGTGCAACGACCTGAACCTTCAAGCTGCCAGTTTTCCATTCCTTCGTAGCAGTGGTAGCAACAGGAAGGGCAGATGGCGAAATCATTTTCCCCCATGCGGCCTTCATGCCGCGCGGGCGACCATCCTTGTTCACGGCACTCGTTGGAGAATTTGTTTAGCACGTCCAGATCACCTTTGAGATGCGAAACAAAATCAATGTGCTCGGGAAAAGAAGTGAAGTGATGGATGCGGTCGAGCGTCTTGCAAAGAATAGTCGCCGGATAAAATTCGCGCTCCGCCTGAAAAGTGCGGGCAAAGGCGTTGACCTTGGCATCAATCAAACTCAATAGCTGCGCCGCTGGGCCGCGCAAGATCACATGTCCCTGACCGACCGGCGTCACCCATTTGCGCTCGAGCAATTCCGACCACGCGTCAATCACCGGCAGCTCGCGTTCGGATTTGAACTCGACGGTGTTGGCCAATCCAAATTCCCGTTGCTGGTAACGCTTGACCAGTTCCTGAACTTTTTGAGATACGGATTCGCGCGCGGCTTCCGTGGAAACTTCAACCTCGATGAGCGAATTGTCCTCGTTGATTTTATAGGACACGATGTCTTCGGACGCAAAGGACAGCGAGTATTCCAGTTGCGAGCGGGAATCCGCATCCACTCCGCTGATGGGTATGGTGAT
>JAMFSG010000210.1 GCA_026225155.1 Verrucomicrobiota bacterium | reverse complement strand
ACTCCGGCAAAACGGGGAATGAAGGCATCCAACGAATCCTGATGAAAATGGTTCACCAGGCTGGCCTCATCCTTCTCATTGACGGAGAAGCTACCCCGAAATAAATCGGAGTCCGACGAGCACAATCAAACCGGTATCCTGACTCAGGCTTCAAACTTCATTCCGCCTTCCCGCACGTGTAACATGCAGTGGCACTGGAATTTGTAGCCCTCACAGTGGCGCAACCGTCCCGGATTCACACCGGGTTCCCTGACATTTGAACTGCATTATTTGCGGAAAAAATTTCCGCAATTTCAAAGAACAGGGAGACAATAGCAAAGGGGAAAGGCGTTTCCAAGGCTAAAGGGGCGGATCGGGCTGGCGAATAAAAGGCAGAGGTTAAGAGAAAGCAGCGTGATTGAGCGGATGGATGCCAATCGGGGCGTTTGACATGGGCCGACCCGCGTGAGTTGAAGCGGCGTGAACGCCGCGCCGGAAGCGATGCGAAACAGGAGTGAATATCCGATCTGGCCGGCCGCGCCGGTGATGGCCACGCGAATGGGTGCTTTGCTCATAATAAAATTTGGAACGCGAGTATAATTTCCAAAGGCGCTCTCACGCAAGCGCGGAACATTCCATTCCTGCTCATTCTCATCGTCATGCTCATCCTCACTTTTTTTTGAGGATGAGCATGACGACGAGGATGAGAATGATTTTCAGCAAAATTAGCTTGGAAATTTTTTTTATTCCGCGTAGAACTAACGCGCTCTTTGAAACAGGCGGAAAAGTTTTCCGCCACACACGCAGTCAAATGTCAGGGAACCCGGTGTGAATCCGGGACGGTTGCGCCACTGTTACGGCTACGAATTCCAATGCCACCGATCGCAAGATCGGGAAGGCGGAATGAGGTTTGAAGCCGAAGCCAGGATACCGGTTTGAATGCACTCGTCGGCTCCGAGCGTATCGGAGCGCTTCTCCGCAAAGAGAAGGATGAGGCCAGCCAAACGAACGATTTTCGTTTGGGCACTTGAATGCCTTCATTTCTTGTTTTGTGGAATGGAGGCGTTTTTATTTCGTTGAATAGTTAAATAGTTGAACCGTTGAATCGGAAAACAATTTAACAATTCAACGCTTCAACCAATCACGTTCTCATTCCCTCTGGTCTCTCAATCGCAAAAACCGTTCGCACGGAAAATAATGTTTCGCGCGGACAAAATTGAAAGATCACTTGATGAAAAAAATCAGTTCGTTGCTGGCCTTGGCCGGCTTGTTTGTTTCTCTTGCAGCAAATTGCAGCGCCGACACCGTGGTTGAAAGATTTTCCACCGACCCGTTGCAGAACGGCTGGCAGATTTTCGGCAACACCAATCTGTTCACTTGGAATTCCACCAACCAAAACCTCGAAGTGACTTGGGATTCCACGCAGCCGAACAGCTATTTTTATCTGCCGCTCGGCAAAACGTTGAGCATCACCGACAGTTTTTGCGTCGCGATCAATCTGCAGTTAAACGATGCTACGGCCACTGGTTACGGCTCGGAATTGGGAATCGGCTTGCTGAATTTTTCCGCCGCGACCAATTCAAATTATTCACGGGCATTCGGCACGCTGCCAAATGTGTTTGAGTTCGATTATTTTCCGCCGGACGAATTCAACGATCCGGCGTCCGATGACGCGACACTCGTGGACGCGACCGCGAATTTTTATTTCGCTTACGGCAATCTCAATCTGAATTCCGGCGTGACCTGTCAAATTCTCCTTTTGCATCAGGCCAACGCAGCGGCCATCAGCGGCGAAATTTTGACCAACGGCCAGATCGTGACCTCGCTGCCGTTCGTTTATTCCGGAAGTGCCACCAGCGATTCCGGCGCGTTCCAACTCGACACGCTTTCGATCAGCAGTTACACCGGCGACGGTTTTGGCGACAACATTCTCGCGCACGGCACCGTAAGCAAAATCGCCATTGCCTCGCCATTGCCCGTGCAAGCGGTTCAAAATCTTGCGCCGGGACAAGTTCAATTCGCCAGCGACACGAACTGGCTTTACACGCTGGAGCAAACTCCCGATTTCCAAAATTGGTCACCCACCACAAATTCTGTTTTTGGCAACGGCACAAATTTGATTTTGCAGGCTACAAATCCGCCGGCAGACAAATCGTTTTACCGCGTGCGCGCCGATTTGCCATGAAGTGCAAAGTGAAAATCGCAAAAGGATTCACGCTGATCGAACTGCTGGTCGTCATCGCCGTCACCGCCATTCTGGCGGCGATGCTTTTGCCCGCGCTGGCCAAAAGCAAACTGACCGCGCAACGTGCCGCGTGTGAAAACAATCTGCGCCAGCTCGGCCTCGCCACGGAACTTTATCTCGGCGACAACGCCGAAATTTTTTTCTACCGCAGCCAGCCGGCGACGGCGACCGGCCAGCAATGGTGGTTCGGCTGGCTCGCCAGCGGCACGGAAGGCCGGCGCGCGTTTGATCTGTCCACCGGCGTTTTGTTTTCGTATCTGCATGGCAGCGATGTCCGGCTTTGTCCGTCGCCCGCGTGGAGCTCGTCACAATTCAAACTCAAGGGCACGAACGTCATTTTCAGCTACGGCTGCAATGCTTATCTGTGCAACGCGCAAAACGCGGCGCAAAGCACATTGCCGATCAATGCGAATAAAATTATTCGCCCCGCTGACATCGCATTGTTTGCCGACGCGGCGCAAGTGAACACGTTTCAAGCACCCGCCTCGGCCAGCAATCCGATGTTTGAAGAATTTTATTATCTGGATTTGGAAACGAATTATGCTAACCCGAACAACCAGCCGAACGGACATTTCCGTCATGGGCAAAAAGCCAATGTGACATTTGCGGATGGCCACGTGGATTTGGAAAAAGCCGTGGCCAACTCGTATGACAAACGTTTGCCAAATCAGTTCATCGGCCAATTGCGTCCGGAAATTTTGACACCATAAAATTTCCGGTTAACAATTCGCTTTGCGATTTGAATTAAATTGAACCCACCATCGGCCAAAATAATTGACACTACGCAATGCCCGCTGTGCGGCAAACCAAACAATTGCCAGCTTTGCACCGACGCGGCTTACAAAGGTTCCTGCTGGTGCGCGCAGGTGGAAATTCCCGAAGGGCTGCTCGCGCAAATTCCGCCGGAACTCAAAAATAAAAACTGCCTCTGCCGCGCCTGCGTGATGGAATTTCACCGCGCCAAAAATTCCGGCGCAACGCCGAAAATTCTGCCCGGCGATTTCTATTTCGACAACGGCCTGATGGTTTTCACGGCTGCCTATCATCGCCGGCGCGGTTATTGTTGCGGCAGCGGCTGCCGGCATTGTCCGTATGAAACGGATAAACGGCTGTCCGTTGTAACATGAGCCATGTTCCACAACGCATCGTCTGTCTTTCCGCCGAAACCGCCGACTGGTTTTGGCGCCTCGGCGCGTGGGAAAATGTCGCGGGCGTCACCGCGTTTTTCAGTCAACCGCCGGATGCGCCGCCTAAACCGCGCGTGAGCGGATTCAATTCCGCAAATTGGAATGAGATCGAAAAACTGAATCCCGATCTGGTCATCACATTTTCCGACGTCCAATCACAACTCGCCGCCGAACTCATCCGGCGCGGTTTTTCTGTGCTCGCCACAAATCAGCGCACCTTAAGCGAAATCGAAAACACATTGGCGCTGCTGTCTAAAATCGTTGGCCGCGAATGCGAATGTGAAAAATTGCTGAACGAATTTCGCAAACGGCTTGCGCCAGTGGAAACAAAAAAACGTCCGCGCGTTTATTTTGAAGAATGGAACGAGCCGTTTATATCCGGCATCGCTTGGGTCAGCGAACTGATCGAACGCGCCGGCGGCGAAGACATTTTCTCCCAATTGAAATCCAAACGCGCGGCAATGGAACGCGTCGTTTCTTCGGAACAAGTTTGTGCTGCAGATCCTGAAATTATTTTTGCCTCGTGGTGCGGCAAGCCGGTTGACGCAGCCATAATTTTAGCGCGCGAAAATTGGCAAAATATTTCCGCCATTCGCAAAAATCGAATTTATGAAATCCCCGGTGAAAATATTTTGCAGCCGGGATTTCGTTTGGTTCACGGCTACGAGCAGATGAAGAAAATCATCACCGCTGTTGATTGAAATATTTCACGGCGTCAAATTTCCACCGTCTGTTTATATTGCGGCACGATGACTTCGGCCTTTGGTTTCAGGCCGCGCAAGGTTTCGGCGTGCGCGAGGCACTGGGATTCTTCGCCGTGGATGCAGATGACTTTTTTGATGTCGCCGGAAAGTTTTTGGACGTAAGTTTTTAATTCGTTTTTGTCGGCGTGGCCGGAATAGGTGTCGAGCGAAACAATTTTCGCGCGCACATCATAAGGTTCGCCGAAAATGTTCACGGGCGTTTTGCCGGCGACAATCGAATTTCCCAGCGTGCCTTCGGCGCAATAGCCGATGAACAAAACCAAATTCTTCGCATCACCGAGATTATTTTTCAGGTGATGCCGGATGCGCCCGCCTTCGCACATGCCCGACGCGCTGATGATGATCATCGGCTCTTTGCGATCGTTCAGTTTTTTGGATTCGTCGGCGCTCGCGATGTAAGTGAGGTTGTTCATGCCGAACGGATTTTCATTGTGGCACATCGTATCGTTGATCGTCGGGCGCAAGGATTCGGGATGTTTTTTGTAAATGTCCGTGGCGTTCACGCTCAACGGGCTGTCCACAAAAATCGGGATGCGTGGCAATTTTCCGGCGCAAGTTAGCTCGTGCAGCACATAGACAATCTGCTGCGTGCGCCCGACGGAAAACGCGGGAATGATGATTTTTCCGTTTTGCTTGAGCGTTTCGCCGACGTATTGACCGACCAAATCATCCGCGTCCGGGCGTTCTTCGTGAACGCGTGCGGCGTAGGTGGATTCGATCTGGAGATAATCCACATTCTCGACGGGAATCGGGTCGCGCAATAATTCATCGCCGCCGCGACCGACGTCGCCACTGAAAAGATAACGGAATTTTCGGCCGTTTTCCTGCACATCCAAAATCACCTGGGCCGAACCGAGAATGTGTCCGGCATCGCGAAACGTGACGGTCACGCCGGGCACGGGTTGAAACGGTTTTTCGTAATCGGTGGCGACGAGTTGTTGCACGCATTTTTGCGCGTCGCGCGTGGTGTAAAGCGGCTCGACGGGCGGTTGATGTTTTTTCGCACGGACTTTGGAGACAAAGATCGCGTCCTGTTCCTGAATGTGCGCCGAATCCAAAAGCATGATGCCGCACAAATCCTTCGTGGCGGACGTGCAATGGATCGGGCCGTCGTAATTTTTGCAGAGGCTCGGCAATTTGCCCGCGTGATCCAAATGTGAATGGCTCAAGACCACGGCGTCCACTTGCTTTGTGTCGAACGGCAAAACTTTATTGAGCGCTTCTGATTCCTGACGATGGCCTTGGAACAGTCCGCATTCGAGCAGCAGTTTTTTGCCGTTGACCTCGATCAAATACATCGAGCCGGTGGTGGTGCGCGAGGCGCCGAAGAAGTGGATTTTCATGAAAAAAATTTAACCAAGGATGCGCACGGATGCACACAGATTTTTTGGTGAAAATTGGAAGGACGCCGTGTCGGCGTCCCAAAAATCATTTCAGCATCCTGAAATCATGGGACGGCGACACGCCGTCCCTCCCTCGCTTTT
>JAMFSG010000209.1 GCA_026225155.1 Verrucomicrobiota bacterium | reverse complement strand
CGTTGTCGAGAGCGGTCAGGTCAGCCCCAGCCGTTTGCACCGCCGGCAGCAGGGAAACCGTGTTATCAATGCCGTCCAACGCCGCGTTCAACGCGTGGGCGAGCAGATGCACTTCCACCGGTTGACGCTGGCCGGCGATCACCAAGACATTGCCGCGATTCGCGACCAGATCCTTGGCGCACTCGGCGATCCACTTGGGTTCCACCCCGGCTGGAACGGAAGCGGATGAGCCGCCCACTTCAGACAAAATCGCGGCGGCCACAGCGCCCACCTGCCCGGCCGGAATCCGCAGGCGATGATCCGCGCTGGCGCCGGTGAGCGTGAAAAGCGATTCCACCGCGTAAAGGCGGCTCATGCCGTCGCCGGCTTTGCGACCGGCGGCGAATTTGCGGATGTGATTGTGCGCGTCGTCTTCGCCGCCGAGAAAATCGCAGTCGAGCGACAAGATGACTTTCGCCTTGTCGAAATGAAAAACCGGTTTTACGGATTGGCCGAACGCCTGCGTCGCCGCGCGTTGGTGGATGCCGGAATCAATCGCGTCGTAAGTGAACCATTTCGATTTCGGAAATTTGTCCGCGATGATTTTTTGCAGGCGCGCGCGCGAGGGCGACGTGCTGCTTTCGGCCAGAAATGCCAAACCTTCGCCGGAATTGTCCGCGAATTTTTTTGACAGGCTGTCGAGAAAATTCAATGCGTCTTCGCGCGAAACAATTTTGCCGTCCTGTTTGAAATGGCGGGCGCGGTCGGGATCGTAAAGATTGAGGATCGAAGCCTGCGCGTAGCGGTCGGTGCTGCCGTTGCTGCCGGGATAAAGCGCATTGCCTTCAACTTTGACCGGACGGCCTTCGTAAGATTTGACGACGAGCGGGATCGCGCCGGTGCGTGTCGGCATGGCGGTCGCAAAATATTGCGGTTCGCCGAAAACGTAATCCGCCGGCTGCTTGCCGAACGGTTCGAGATTTTCTTCAGGACGACGGCAGCCGGCTCCGGCCAAGCCCAAGCCTGCGAGCGCGAACGACGCGGACATGATCTTGAGAAAGCCGCGGCGCGTCTGGCCGTCTTCCAATTCGCTGGCGCCAGCGGGAAATTCACGATGCAACCAGTCCTTGAACTCCGGCGTGTCGGCGAGTTCGTCCAGACTGCGCCAGTAACGGCGGCCGGTGACGGGCGTCGGGGCTAAAGTTGCGGGCTTGCGTTTCATTCGGTGACTGCGGATGCAAAAATTGATTGAACAAATTGCCGATTGCCGATTGCCGATTGCCGATTTGAAAAAACTCCCGCGCGACGTTTATTTTCAAACGCCAATCGTAAATCGTAAATCGTAAATCGTAAATTCATTATCGGTGGCACGCGGAACAGCTTTGCAACGATTCCACTCTCCAATCGTGGACGAATTTTGCGCCTTGCACGTTTTGCATTTGCTGTGCTTTGGCCGGATCAGAATCCCATTTCCAGCCGAGATCGGTGACTTTGTCCGTCGGGCGGATGTGCGCCGCCGGATCGCGATGGCAATCAAGGCAAAAGCTCATGCTCAAGGATTTTTCCTGATGCACTTCGTCCATCTGGTCAATGCGACCGTGACATTCCACGCAACTGATGCCGCGCGTGACGTGGACGGAATGGTTGAAATAAACGTAATCCGGCGTGATGTGGATCTGCACCCACGGAATCGGCGTGTTGTTCGTCGCACTTTCGCGGACGAGGGCCAAGCGCGGATCATCTTTCAAAACCTGATTGTGACAGTTCATGCAGGTTGAGGCGGATGGAATATTGGCCACCCACGATTTATCGACGTTGCTATGGCAATAACGGCAGTCAATGCCGAGCTGTCCCGCGTGGATTTTGTGAGAGAACGGCACAGGCTGCACGGGCTGGTAGCCGACGCGGTAATATTTG
>JAMFSG010000208.1 GCA_026225155.1 Verrucomicrobiota bacterium | reverse complement strand
AGCAATCGGCAATCGGCAATTTACCCATGATTCCCCGCGAGATTCTCAAAAAAATCCGGCAGATCGAGTTGCGCAGCAACCGCATCGTGACCGAAACGCTCGCGGGCCAATACCATTCCGTCTTCAAAGGCCAGGGCATGAATTTCGACGAGGTGCGCGAATACCAGCCCGGCGACGACGTGCGCGCGATTGACTGGAACGTCACAGCGCGGATGAATCATCCGTTCATCAAAAAGTTCGTCGAGGAACGCGAACTCACGCTCATGCTCGTCGTGGACGTGAGCGGCTCCGGCTTGTTCGGTTCGCGCGATCAATCCAAACGCGAACTCGCGGCGGAAATCGCCTCCGTGCTCGCGTTCTCGGCCATTCGCAATAATGACAAAGTCGGGCTGATTTTATTTTCCGATGAAGTGGAAAAATTCATTCCACCGCGCAAAGGCCGCAGCCACGTTCTGCGCGTTATCCGCGAAGTTTTATTTTTTGAACCGAAGAAACGTGGAACAAATTTGAACGAGGCACTGGAATTTTTGATGCGCGTGCAATCGCACAAGGCCATCGCGGTGGTGATTTCGGATTTTCTCACGCCCACGGATGGCGGCAAAATATCGCGCGCGCTGCAAACGTCGCTGCGCATGGCGAATCGCAAGCACGATGTCGTGGCCGTGCAGATCACGGACAAACACGAATTGGAATTGCCCGCGCTCGGACGTTTGATTTTGGAAGACGCGGAGACCGGCGAAATTTTGGAAGTGAACACCGGCAGCGCAAGCAGCCGCGACGCGTTTGCGTTGCGCCAGCAAAAACAGATCGCGGATTTGGCGAAACAATTTCGTTCGTCGGGAATTGATTCGATCCAACTGCAAACGAACGAGGCTTATGGCGTGACGTTGGGACGTTTTTTTGAGACGCGAGAAAAAAGAAGATTGCGAGGATGATGTCGCGCGAAGCTTGCGAAGAAATAATTGAAATTACTTCGCCAACTTCGCGTCCTTCGCGCGACAATGAGAGTTAAACAATGATTACAAATTCGGCAACTGCAACGGTCAACGACATCCGTGACATCAAGCCACCGCTGGAAATTTCCAACGGCCTGGCGTGGTTGTGGTGGACGCTGGGCGCGCTGGTCATCGGCACATTGTTGTTGCTGGCGTGGCGCTATTTTTTGAAACGCGTGACGCGCGATTTGGCGCCGGTGCCGATTCCCGCGCACATCCGCGCGAAGCAAATGTTGGAACGCGCATTGCCTTTCATCGTCGAGCCGAAACAATTTTGCACGCTCGTTTCCAATACGGTGCGCACCTATCTCGAAGAACGGTTTAGTTTCCGCGCTCCGGAACGCACGACGGAAGAATTTTTGCGCGAGTTGCAAGCCACGGATTTGCTGACGCTGGAGCAGAAAGAAAGCCTCGGCAAATTTCTGGAAAGCTGCGACCTCGTGAAATTCGCGAAATACGAACCGGCGGAAACGGAATTGCGTGAATTGCATTCGTCTGCGGTGCAATTGGTTGAAGAAACGGAACCGAAAATCGTGAGTCCAGAATCTAAAATTGAAGAGCCAGTCGGGAAATGAATTTTGCGCATCCATATTTTTTGCTGCTGCTGCTTTTGCTGCCGATGTTGGCGTGGCTGAAAGGCAAGCGCGGTCGTCCGCCGGCATTTTTATATTCGTCGGTGAAATTGGTGGAAGGTTTGACGCGCGCCAAACGTTCGCGCGCGGGAAATTTTTTATCGGCGTTGCGCTGGCTGGTTTTGGTGTTGTTCATCGTCGCGCTCGCGCAGCCGCGTTTGATGAAAAGCCAGACGACGGTAAAAGCCAGCGGCATTGACATCGTGTGCGCGCTGGATTTGTCCGGCAGCATGATTTCGGAAGATTTCGTCGTGAACAACAAGCGCGTGAACCGCGTCAACATGGCGAAATCCGTTTTGGAAAAATTCATTGATCAACGGCCGGACGACCGCATCGGCCTCGTGGTTTTTGCCGCGCAGGCGTTCATCGCCACGCCACTGACATTGGATCACGATTATTTGCAGGAAAATCTCGCGCGGCTGGCGATCGGCTCGATCAATTCCGATGCGACCGCGATCGGCGACGCTTTGACGACATCGGTCAACCGGTTGCGCGAGCTGAAAGCGAAAAGCAAAATCATCATCCTCGCGACCGACGGCCAGAATAATTCCGGCAAGATTGATCCGCTCACGGCGGCGGACGCGGCGCACGCGCTCGGCGTGAAAATTTATACCGTCGGCATCGGCGCCATTCCGTTCTTGCTGACGCCGATGGTGTAAACCTTCACGCCCAGCGCCTGCGCCGCCTGCGCCGCCGTGAGCGGATCAATCTTGCCGGAATTGTTTTGTCCGTCCGTCATCAAAATCACGATTTTGCTTTTT
>JAMFSG010000207.1 GCA_026225155.1 Verrucomicrobiota bacterium | reverse complement strand
CTCGTGCCTGCCGACCAGAGCCTTCAGGAACGCAACCATGGCGTCCTGGTCCATGATCCTCGGAGCGCCGTAAGCATGGACTATAGTGGTCCCAGGATTTCAGACCAGGCAATAAGTTAGAATTCGGCGAAGTCGTGAGCGCGGCGATTTCCAGCGAATTCAAAACTTTGCGCGCGTCGCCATCGGCGATTTTGGCGAGATGACGCAATGCATTTTCATCAGCGGAAATTTTCAGATAACCAAGTCCGCGTTCTTCATCTTTCAACGCGCGTTGCAAAAGCGAATACAAATCATCTTCGGTCAGTGCGCGCAGTTCAAAGATTTGCGAGCGCGAAACGAGCGGTGAGTTGACGAAGAAAAATGGGTTATGCGTCGTTGCGCCGATGAGTTTGATGACACCGCTTTCGACATCCGGCAGCAAAACGTCCTGCTGCGATTTGTTGAAGCGATGGATTTCATCAATGAACAGAATCGTCGGCTGGCCAGTATTTTCGAGCCGGTTCGCGGCGGCAGACAAAACGCGGCGCATGTCGGCAACATTGGATTCCACGCCGCTTAATCTTTCAAATTTGCTTTTGGTCCGACGCGCGATGATTTGCGCCAGCGAAGTTTTGCCAGTTCCGGGCGGTCCGTAAAAAATCAGCGACTGGATGCGATCGGCTTCAATGGCGCGACGGAGCAATTGGTCTTGGCCGAGGATATGAACTTGGCCGGCGTATTCATCCAGATTACGCGGGCGCATCCGCGCGGCGAGCGGCTGGCTGCGGAAATTATCCGGCGCGGCAACAGTCTTGGCGTCCGATTCTTGGGGAATCGGAGCAGAAAACAAATCGTCACGCGCCATCTGAAGAAATTAACACCGCCGCCGTGATTGCCAAAAATAAAATTCGCTTGAAGTTAATCGTGGAAAATAAACAGCCGGAAATGAATGTTCAAAGTTTCGGCTGAAGGCGCAGTTCTGGAATGAGCTCCAAATTTTATTCCTGCATCAGCCGGTAGAAAATAACCGGATTGACAGAATCAAGGCTGTTTGTTTGTTGCACGCTGGTGGGCTGGTATTCACACAAGGCTTGCCAGTTGGTCGGCGAAGAAAGATCCGTGCTTTGTTGAAGTTGATAATCGGTGCCTGGATTTGCGTAAAGCGTGAGCGTGCGGTTTTGGTTGGCGTCAATTCCCGGACGGAGCAGGGGATTGACTCCGACAACGACAACTTCGCCGGGTTCACTGTTCGCATCGGCAAAAAACGAGCCGTCCGCTTTGGTGGCAACCAAGGTGGAAATTGGCACGCTGATAAAAGCCGAAGGCTGGTTGGTCGCCGCTTGAAAATTTATTTGCGCGATTTGATTTGATCCCGTCAAAGCATCGCCATTCGCAGTCCAGATCTGGACCAGCAAATTGGTTTCCTGATTGATCAGGTTGCCGCCGGCGACCGGCGCATTAAAAGCCAATGTCGGATTGAGCAATTGATCGCCGGCCCAATTGACGGTGAAAGCAAGGTTGGTGGCGCCTTCACTTGTAGCCAGGGTAATCGGCAAGCTGGCCGATAGACCGGTTTGCACCGGCACTGATGGCAAAGCGAGATTGAAATAATTTGAAAAGGTCACCGCCACCGTGATTTCCTCTCTGACATTGGGATGGGTGAGATTAATGACAATAACCGAAATATTGGTTGCCATGTTGGCATCGGTGAAATTTGAATCCCAGGTTATCACCCCGCTGGCCGGGTTGATAGTGATGCCGGCCGGCGCCCTCGCCCCCAAACTGAAAATGATGCGGTCATTCACCAGGCTTGGCGGCAATATATTCAACTGGAATGAACTCGCCGTGGACGCATTGCAACTGGTAAAAATCGCCTCGTTGGAAAAATCACTTTCATCACCGGCATCATCACGCGCTTTGACGGCAAAATAATACATCGTGCCCTCCGGCAAATTTCCAATGGTGGCGCTCGTCGTATTCTCGACCGTGACGATGCTGCTATAGTTGTGACTTTCCGTGCCATAGTAGATGTTATAACCGGTCACGCTCGGATCCGTGCTGGGATTCCATTTCAAGGTCGTGCTGACCGAAGCCGACGCCAGCATCGGCAACATCATTAATCCACAAATTTGCCAAAACCGGTTTAAAACTTTTTCTTTCGCCCACAAAAAACAACAATCTGAATATTTCACGGTTGGCGCTGACGCAAACGGCTTGCCAATCTAAAATATTTTTCACGCCGGGAAATGCACTGATAAAACGGGCTTTATTTATAAGGGTTTTCGCATTAGTCCCCGGCAAATAAAAAACTGGTAAAAAACTGCTCATGCGGAGGTCATTTAATTAGCATGTTCGCATTAAGCTTATTTAAGGCCTGATTTTCCAAATCAGATCTTCAACTGTGTTCGCTGATTTAATAAAAGAAAAAAGCCCGCGAACTTCGCGGGCTGGAGATTTGATTTCAAAGCCGTAATTTCAGGTTTGAAATTTTGAAAGAACCCCCGCCATTGCCGTGTCTAACTATTCCTTAGAACATGTATTGCTACATGGGGAACTCGCCGGATTATTTTCGACTTCCAATTAAGGCGTGTCGGCCACAACCCAACTCGCTCCGTGATCGTTTTACTTACGGTTCAAGGACTGCTTCGAATCACGAACAGGGCAGGGAAATTAAATTTTAAATCAAAGATCAACTGGACCTATGCGTCTGTCCTGAATCACTTTTCGCTCCGTTCACAGAATTTCTCAAGAACTATTTTTGGAAAAATTTTCGCCCGCACGATTGACATCAGTGATTTTTTTCTGCCGTCGAAACCGTTTGTTCATGCCAACCGCCGCCGAGCGCTTGATAAAGGCTCACCAGATTGGACAGGCGCGAAAAACGGAGCGTGACGAGATTTTGCTGTGCAGCATAAAGATCCTGTTGCGACGAAAGCACGCTCAAATAATTGTCCACCCCGTTGCGATAACGCGCGTCGGACAAATCATAACGGCTCTGTTCGGCGGCGACCAATTTTTCCTGGCCGTCAATCTGTTCATCCAAAAATGATTTTGCCGTCAGCGCGTCGGCCACTTCGCGGAATGCGGTCTGGATCGCTTTTTCGTAATTCGCGATCTCGATTTTTTTGTTCAGATTGGCGACGTCGAGGTTCGCTTTATTTTGTCCCGCTTCAAAAATTGGCAGCGTAATTTGCGGATTGAACAGCCATGTTCCTGAACCGGTGGCGAACAATTGTCCGAGTTGCTGGCTGGAAACGCCCGCGTCGGCGGTGATGGTGATTTTTGGGAAAAATGCCGCGCGCGCCGCGCCGATGTTCGCATTGGCGGCTTTCAATTGATGTTCGGCGGCGAGAATATCCGGTCGCTGTTGCAACAGATCCGACGGCAAACCCGGCGGCAGATCGGTCAATAATTTTTGCGCGTTTAACGGCTGCACCGGCGGCAGATTCGTTGGAAGTGTTTCGCCCACGAGCAAAACGAGCGCATGATCGGCTTGCTGGCGCAACTGGTCGTAGTTGGCGATGCTGACTTTTGCGGTTTCCACCTGCGCCTCGGCGGTGCGCAGATCGAGTTCGGAAATATTGCCGACATCGTAGCTTTGCTTGTTCAGAT
>JAMFSG010000206.1 GCA_026225155.1 Verrucomicrobiota bacterium | reverse complement strand
CGCTGGCGATCGGCGGACAAATTTTCCTGGCCGCGAGCGCCTGGGAATTTTTTGCGCAAATCGGGAATGAAAAACCGGAATGGTTTTTTCCGCTCACACCCATCGTCGTGCTCGGATTTTTTTCATTCGCCACCATCAGTTGGTTCACGCGCAAACCGGAGGATTCAGGCAAGCAACCATTGCTGAAAATCGCGCTCGTCTATCGCTGGATTGCGCTCGCGATGTCGCTGGTTTGGATCTGGGAATACGTGCCGGAACGCGAACGCGTCTGGGCTTTCATGCTTGCGGCTGTTGCAGTTTTTGCGTTTGCGATTTGGAAACGCAACCGCGAAGTGCTCATCGCCGCCGCCGTTTATGCGACCACATCGCTTGCCACGCTTTGGGCGACGGAAAATCTGGCGATGGATATTTACCTGCCGAATTTGATTTCGCTGCTCGCACTGTTTGCGCTGCAACAAATTCTCCGCCGCGCGGCAAAATGGCTTCAACCCGACGAAAAAATTCACGGCGCGATCATTTTCATCACCGGCGTGAGTTTGTGGCGTTTTGTTTCCTGCTGGGTCGCCACGTTCACTGGCGGATTTTTACTCACGGCGGCATGGGCGGGATTGGCCGTGCTCGTTTTTGCGGCGGGAATTTTCCTGCGCGAACGTTTTCATCGCTGGCTCGGCCTCGGCATTTTGGCGGCCGCCGTCGGACGCGTCGTGCTCGTGGACGTTTGGAAACAGGAAACGATTTATCGCGTGCTGACCTTCATGGCGCTCGGCGTTGCGCTGCTCGTCATCGGTTTCATTTACAACAAATTCCAGGACACAATTCGGAAATGGTTGTGAATCAATTCACGCGGCGATTTCACGCAAGTCCGCGATAAAACCATCCACGTCTTCCGTCGTCGTGTCCCAACTGCACATGAGACGCGATTCGCCGGGCGTGATGACGCCGGTGTAAAACTGCCAGCCAAGCGCGTGCAATTTTTCCTCTGCCGCCGCTGGAATTTTCGCGAAGACGGCATTCGATTGCACGGGATACAAAATTTCCACGCCGGGAATTTTTTCAAGGCCGGACGACAATCGCGCCGCCATCGCGTTCGCGTGACGCGCGTGCCGCAACCACGCGCCGTCCTTCAACATCCCCAGCCACGGTGCGGACAGAAAACGCATTTTCGACGCGAGTTGTCCGCCTTGTTTGCAGCGGTAATCAAAATCACGCGCGAGTTCACGGTCGAAAAATACCACCGCCTCGCCCAGCGCGATGCCGTTTTTTGAGCCGCCGAAACACAGCACGTCCACGCCCGCGCGCCAGGTGATGTCTGCCGGCGAAACGCCGAGCGATGCGACCGCGTTCCCAAAACGCGCGCCATCCATTTGCACGCGCAGGCCGAATTTTTTCGCCGTTTCCGCCAGCGTCGCGACTTCGGCGGGCGAATAAACTGTGCCCGTTTCCGTCGCCTGCGTGAGGCTCAACGCGCGTGGTTTCGGATAATGAATATCGGTGCGTTTGTTGACGGCACCTTCGATGCGCGCCGGATCAATTTTTCCACCCGCGCCGCCGAGCAGCAAAATTTTGCTGCCGTTGGAAAAAAATTCCGGCGCGCTGCATTCCGAAGTTTCGATGTGCGCCAGTTCGTGACAAAGGATGCTGTGATACGACTGGCACAGCGACGCGAGCGACAGCGAATTCGCCGCCGTGCCGTTGAACACGAAAAACACTTCGCAATCTTTCTCAAAAATTTCTCGCAGCAAATCCGAGGCGCGTTGTGTCCATGTGTCGTTGCCGTAACTGACCTCGTGGCCGGCGTTCGCCTCGACCATCGCCACCCACGCCTCAGGGCAGACGCCGGAATAATTATCGCTCGCAAAATGACGATTTTGTTTCATGGTAAAATAAAATTAGCTGCCGCCGAGATAAGCACTTTTCACCTGCGAATTTTGTCGCAACGATGCCGAATTACCTGACAACGTGATTTTGCCGGTTTCCAAAACGTAGCCGAAATGGGAAATTTCCAGTGCGCGATTCGCGTTCTGTTCCACGAGCAGGATCGTCAGGCCGCGCTCGCGGTTGATCTCGACAATTTTTTCAAAAATCGTTTTCACCAGCAACGGCGCGAGGCCGAGCGACGGTTCGTCCAGCATTAAGAATTTCGGCTGCGACATCAGCGCGCGACCGATCGCCAGCATCTGCTGTTCGCCGCCGCTCAACGTTCCGGCGATCTGTTTTTCGCGTTCCTTCAAACGCGGAAACGTGGCGAAAACAAATTGCAGTTCGCGTTGGATGATTTTTTTGTCGCACACGAGATACGCGCCCATCGATAAATTTTCCAGCACGGTCAGGTTCGCAAAAATCATGCGGCCTTCGGGCACATGCGACAATCCGCGCGCCACGATTTCGTGCGGCGGCAAACCGGAAATATTTTTGCCGTCGTAAAAAATTTCGCCAGACTTCGGTTTCAGCAAACCGGAAACCGTTTTGAGCGTCGTCGTTTTGCCCGCGCCGTTGCTGCCGATGAGCGTGACGATGCTGCCGGCGGGCACGGATAAGGAAATTCCGTGCAGCGCGGAAATCGCGCCGTAGCCGACCTCAAGTTTTTTGATTTCGAGCATTTTGGTTTAAGCCGACAGGCTTGAAAAAACCTGCCATTTACGATTTGCGATATACGATTTACGCGCCCGCGTCGCTTTCCCGAAAAACTCGTAAATCGTAAATCGCATATCGTAAATTTGTTTATTCCCCCAAATACGCCGCGATGACTTTCGGGCATTTACGGATTTCGTCCGGCGCGCCGTCGGCGATCTTGACGCCGTAATCCAAAACGGCGATGCGCTCGCAGATGCCCATCACGAGCTGCATATCGTGCTCGACCAGCAAAATGGCGATGGAAAATTTTTCGCGGATGAAACGGATGAGCCGCGTAAGTTCAACTTTTTCGGTCGAGTTCATTCCCGCCGCCGGTTCGTCGAGCAAAAGTAATTTCGGTTGCGCGGCGAGGGCACGCACGATTTCCAATCGCCGTTGGTCGCCGTAGCTCAAACTTTTCGCCGGTTCATCGCGGAATTTTCCGAGCTGAAAAATCTCGAGCAAATCCATCACGCGATCGGCGACGGATTTTTCCTCGGCGTGATAACCTCGTCCGCGCCAGAGCGCGTGGCGCACATCGCTTTTCAAATGCAGATGAAAAACGGCGCGCACGTTGTCGAAAACGGTGAGCGATGGAAACAGCCGGATGTTTTGAAACGTCCGCGCAATGCCGCGCGCAGTGATGCGATATGGTTTGCTGCCGACGATGGACTCGCCGTCAAAAGAAATTTCGCCAGCGGTCGGTTGATAAACGCCGGTAATCAAATTAAATGCCGTCGTTTTGCCCGCGCCGTTCGGACCAATGAGGCCGACGAGTTCGTTGCGTCCGATCTGCAAATCCAATTCCGACACCGCAGTGAGTCCGCCGAAGCGGATGGTCGTTTTGTCGAGTTGTAAAAGCGCGGACATTTTTATTTTGGCGCAAATTTTCTTTTCAAACTGAAAAGGCCCTGCGGTCGCGTGAGCATCAAAACAATCAACAGCAGCGAATAAATAATCGTCTTGGTATCATTGATCCAAGCGAGCGGACGTTCGCCGTCGAGACCGGGAAAATGTTCGATGCTGCCGAGCTTCCGCAAACCTTCCGGCAGCAGCGTCAGCAGAATCGCGGCGAGGATGACGCCGATGGTATTGCCCATCCCGCCGAGGATGACCATCACAACGAACGTGATGGAAAACATGAAACCAAAGCCGTTCGGTGTGAGAAACAAAGTCGAGTGCGCATAAAGTCCGCCGGCAATGCCGGCGAAAAACGCGCCGATGACAAATGCGGTGACTTTGTATTTCGTCGTGTTGATGCCCATCGCTTCGGCGGCGATTTCATCGTCGCGCACGGCGATGAAGCCGCGGCCGTAAGTAGAATTGACGAGCGACGCGACGACGTAAACGGTCACCGACGCGAGGCCGAATGCCCAAAAAAGATTCGTCCAACTGTGGCTGACGCTCAAACCGCGCGCGCCGCCAAGCGTGCTAGTGTATTTATACAGAAAATTCAAACCACCAAGCTTTCCTATGTTGTCTGAGTTCTGAATAATGACGCGGATGATTTCACCAAAACCGAGCGTGACGATGGCAAGATAATCGCCGCGCAGACGCAGCGTGGGAATTCCCACGAGCAAACCGGCGATTGCCGCCGCAATTCCGCCGGCGAGCAGAGCGGCGGCGAAAATTCCGTTGGCTGCGAAAAAATTTAATTCGCCAAAATGATTTGTGATCATCGCCGCCGTGTAAGCGCCAACACCCATGAAACCCGCGTGCCCAAGTGAAAATTGTCCAGTGTAACCGTTGATGAGATTCAGGCTGACCG
The DNA here is from genome assembly GCA_026225155.1 of Verrucomicrobiota bacterium. Classification (GTDB taxonomy): domain Bacteria; phylum Verrucomicrobiota; class Verrucomicrobiia; order Limisphaerales; family UBA11358; genus UBA11358. The sequence continues at coordinate 2,208 of JAMFSG010000206.1, read as the reverse complement.
CCATCACGATGCCGATGCCGACGTTGTAGGAAACGAAAAGCGGATATGCACCGATTTGATTGCTGAACAGCGACGCCAAAAAGCTCAACGCGATCGCGCCAAGTAAAATTGTTTTGGCATGGCGGAAATTCATACCTTCTCGATTTCCTTTTTACCGAGCAGGCCGGATGGTTTCACGAGCAGAATCAAAATCAAAACGGCAAAGGCGATGGCGTCGCGGTAGGTCGAGGAGATGTAGCCGGACACAAGTGTTTCAGTGACGCCGATGACGATGCCGCCGAGCGCCGCGCCGGGCAGGTTGCCGATGCCGCCGAGCACCGCCGCGACGAACGCTTTGAGCCCCGGCAAAATTCCCATCAGCGGATCAATGGATGGATAATTGATGGCCCACAAGATTCCTGCCGCTGCCGCGAGCGCGGAGCCGAGTGCGAACGTGAATGAAATGACGACGTTGGTGTTTACGCCCATGAGCGCGGCGGCTTCGGGATTGAACGAAACCGCGCGCATCGCCGTGCCGAGTTTCGTTTTCATCACGATGAACCGCAGCGCGATCAACAGCGCGATCGTGACGGCGATGACGACGATCTGGTTGCTGTTGAAACTCAGGCCGCCGATTTTGGCGATGGGATAAACGGGCAGGATTTCGGGAAATTTTTTCGGCGCCGCGCCAAAAACAAATTGCCCCGTGTATTCCAAAAAAAGCGAAACGCCGATGGCCGTTATCAACATCGTCAGTTTCGGTTGTTTGCGCAGCGGGCGATAGGCGAAGCGTTCGATCACGACGCCGAGCGCGGCGCAGATCGCCATGGAAATCCCCAGCACAACGAGCGCGCCAAAAACGGACGGCAACGGAATGAGTGAGGCAATTTTTGGCGCGACATAAAAACCGCAGAATGCGCCGAGCATGAAAATATCGCCGTGCGCGAAATTGATGAAGCGCAGAATCCCGTAGACCATCGTGTAGCCGAGCGCGATGAGCGCGAGAATCGAACCGAACGCCAAACCGTTAATGAGCTGTTGAAAAAATAGCTCCGGCGAAAGATATGGCTGCAGATGGGACCACATCACGGCGCGATCGTTTCGACGTATTTGAACGCGCCGTTTTTGATGGTCACGATGACGGCGGATTTGGTGGCGTTGCGGTCGGCGTCAATCGTGATGTTGCCGGTGACGCCGGGGAAGTCTTTCGTCGCGGCGATGGCGTCGCGGATTTTTTTCGGATCGGTCGAGCCGGCGCGTTTGATCGCATCGGCCAGAATCATCGCGGAATCGTAGCCGAGCGCGCCCATGCAATCGGGCAGGTCATTATATTTTTGATGATATTTTTGGACGAAGTTTTGCACGACCGGCGTGTCTTGATCAGGCGTGAAATGGGTGGAAAAATAATCGCCTTCGAGCGCCGCGCCGCCGATCGGCACGAGATTGAACGACATCCAACCATCGCCGCCGAACAGCGGGACGTTGATGCCAAGTTGTTTTGCCTGCAACGCGATCAAGCCGACTTCCGTGTAATAACCGGGCACAAAAATGCCGTCGGGATTTTGCGCCTTGATGGAAGTAAGCTGCGCGTTGAAATCCTTGTCGCCGCTGCTGAAATTTTCTTCCGTAATAATTTTTCCGCCGCGCGCCGTGAAGCCGTCTTCAAACAATTTGGCGAGTCCCAAACTGTAATCGCTTTTCACATCCTTCAATACGGCGACATTTTTTAATTTCAGCGTGTTCAGCGCGAACGCGGCCAAAACGTTGCTGCCTTGAAATGAATCCATGAAACAGGTGCGGAAAATATAATCGCCGACTTGCGTGACCTTGGGATTCGTCGAGGCGGGCGAGATCATCGGGATTTTATTTTGCTGGCAGATCGGCGCGGCTTCGAGGGATTTGGACGACGCAACTTCGCCGAGAATCGCGACAACGCCGTCGCTGGAAATCAATTTGCGCACGACCGTCGCCGGCTGGCCGGCTTGCGACTGGTCATCTTCCGTGAGCAGTTCAATTTTTTTGCCGAGCACGCCGCCGGTCGCATTGATTTCGTCAATCGCGAGCTGCGTGCCGTTGTGCGATTGCTGGCCGAACGTGGCTTCGCTGCCAGTCAATGATGCAAATTCGGCAACCTTGTTCGTGGTGGTGGCATCGGTGGAATCGGGCGTATTTTTATTGCAAACGGCGATAAAAGGCAAAATTGCCAGGGCGGCTATAAAAAAATATTGG
>JAMFSG010000205.1 GCA_026225155.1 Verrucomicrobiota bacterium | reverse complement strand
CTTTTCAGAACGTGCGCGACAGCTTCGTCTTCGGATAACCACGGCGAATCGTCGAGCGCGCAAACGAACAAGGCTTGCGCAACCGTGCCGTCAGCTTTTTTCTTGGTCGCAAGCTGGACGGAATAACGTTCCGGCTTTTGCAAAACGAGTTCGGCGATCTGAAACAGCGGATACGCGCGGCCGGTGACTTTGATCTGGCGCACGATCTGTTCGACGCCTTTTTCATCGGCCAAAAACGTCACGCCAATTTCCGGCAACGGCGCAAGCGCTGGTGCGGGTTCGCGGCGATCATCACGACGGTCATCGCGCCGGCCAAAATTTCCTTTGCCGCCACCGCCAAATTTAGAACCGCCCGCGCGTTGCGGACGATCTCCGCCGCGTCCACCGCCAGCACCGCCGCCGCCGAAACCGCCATCGCGACGCGGCGCTCGACGTTCGCCGGGCTTGCCGCTGAAACTGCGCTCGGGCTTGACGCCCTCGTTGCCGGTGAATTTTTCAAAACGGTTGGACTCGGTTTTCGCCTGCGTCCACGCGGGCTGAAACAGATTTTCCAAGTCGAGACCAATATCAGGAACAGTGCTCATGTAAAAAATGCCCCGACACGCGGGGTTGAAAATGGTTTATCATAATGGATTGGTGCAGGCCGGAAAGCAAGCGCGGTCTGTGCGCGAGCGATTTGATTCGAAAGGTAGGGACAGCGCGCTGCGAGGTCCCCGTCGCCGAGCGAAGGTCAGGCGATGGAAAAAACATTGTGGCGCGAGCATTCAACCGTTGCGCCGCAACCCGGCGCGGACAGCGCAGCGCGCTGTCCCTACCAAATTAAGCCGGCTTCTTACGCAAATGAAAAAGCGCGACCTGAAACAGATCGCGCCTGCGGAATTGTCCAATTTACTTTTTGACTTCAACCGTCGCCGCCGCCGCGCGTTTTTCCATGATGGCGGCGATAATTTTCTGTGCGAGTTCAGGTTTTTCCGCCAACGCTTTTTTCGCGGCTTCTTTGCCTTGGCCGATGAGGTCGCCGTCGAATTGCAGCCACGCGCCTTTTTTATCCACCGCGCCGGAATCAATGCCGACGTCGAGAATGCTGCCTTCTTTGTCAATGCCGTGGTTATAAATGATGTCGAATTCGGCTTCAGCGAACGGCGGCGCAACTTTATTTTTCACGACCTTGATGCGTGTGTGGTTGCCGTAAACGTTGCCGGCGGCATCTTTCAACTGGTCTTTGCGGCGAATGTCCAAACGCACGCTCGCGTAAAATTTTAGCGCTTTGCCGCCGGGCGTCGTTTCCGGGCTGCCGAACATGACGCCGACTTTTTCGCGCAATTGATTGGTGAAAATGCAGGTGGTCTTGGACTTGGCGAGAATCGCGGTCAGCTTGCGTAAGGCCTGCGACATCAAACGCGCCTGCATGCCCATCGTGGCCATGCCCATGTCGCCTTCGAGTTCCGCTTTCGGCACGAGCGCGGCGACGGAATCCACGACGATGACGTCGAGCGCATTCGAGCGCGCGAGCGTTTCGCAAATCGTCAACGCTTCTTCGCCCGACGACGGTTGCGAGACGAGCAAATCATCCAGATTCACGCCTAATTTTTTGGCATATCCGGGATCAAGCGCGTGTTCCGCGTCAATGAACGCCGCGAGTCCGCCGGCTTTTTGCGCGTTGGCGATGACGTGCAACATCAACGTGGTTTTGCCGGAAGATTCTGGCCCGTAAATTTCCACCACGCGACCGCGCGGCAAACCGCCGACGCCAAGCGCTAAATCAATCGCCAGGCCACCGGTCGGGATGACATCAATCTTCACCTGCGCGCGCGCATCGCCGAGGCGCATGATCGCACCGTCGCCGTAGGCTTTCGTGATGGATGAAATCGCGGCATCCAATTCGCGGTCGCGCGTGGCGAGGGCTTTGGCGTCAGCGGCGGCGGCGACGGATTTTTCGGGAGATTTTTCAGTGGATTTTGGCGGCATAAAAAATGAAATAAGTCTTTTGGTTTCTGAAAACGGAAAGTAATGCATGCGCGTGAGCCAGTCAAATTTGTCCGCCGAATTTTTTATCAAAGCCAAAAATGCGCAAAATGGCACGCAACCAGCTAGCATTTGGACGCGATTTTGAATATGAATCCAGCCACAAACATTGAATTAAACACGTTGCTGACGAAACTGATCCAAAGTGCGGAAGGCATTTCCGATTTGATTTTTGTCGTGGGCAAACCGCCGCAGGCGGAAATTTACGGACGTCTTACCACGCCGCCCGGAAATCTCGAGCCCGTGCTTACCAGTGCGCGCACCGAAAGTCTCGCGCAAGGCATCATCGCGGGCAATGCACGGCTCATCGCCGACATCGCCAAAAGCGGTTCGTGCGATTGCAGTTATTCGCTCGGCGATCTCTGCCGTTTTCGCGTCAACATTTATCGTCAGAACGGAAATTACGCGATGGTGCTGCGGCGACTGGCATCGCAAATCCCGTCGCTGGACAAACTGGGTCTCTCGCCCGCGTTCTACGAAATCATCAAGGAAAAAACCGGCCTCATTTTTGTGACCGGCGGCACGGGTAGCGGCAAAACGACGACACTTGCCGCGTTGTTGAACGAAGTGAACCGGCAAAACGAATGTCACGTCGTCACGCTCGAAGATCCGGTGGAATTTTTGCATCCGCAATTGAAATCCACCTTGAGCCAGCGTGAACTGGGCCGCGATTTTTATACTTTTCCCGAAGGTTTGCGCGCCGCTTTGCGACAAGCGCCAAAAATTATTTTAGTCGGCGAAATCCGTGATCGTGACACGATGGAAATCGCGTTGACCGCCGGCGAAACTGGTCACGTCGTTTACAGCACGTTGCACACGATCAGCGCCGGACAAACCATCAACCGCATTCTCGGCATGTTCAGCCGTGACGAAGAACAGCAAGTGCGCGAACGCCTCGCCGGCTCGCTGCGTTACATCGTCAGCCAGCGGCTCGTGCCGAAAAAAGCAGGCGGACGCCTGCTCGTCACCGAACTTATGGGCAGCAATCTGCGCAGCCGCGAAGCGATGTTGCTCGGCGAAGGTGAAACGCGCCGTTTCGCCGACATCATCGAAGCCGCCACCATTTCCGGCTGGCACAGTTTCGAGCAATCACTCGGACGCGCGTTTGAAGATGATTTGATCACAGAAGAAACTGCGTTGCTTTACAGCGTCAACAAACAGCAGATGTATCAGCGCGTTGACGCCATCAAGAAACGCACGACTGCGCCGGAAGCGCATAGCTTGAAGATGGCTGGCTCGCTTCGGCGGTGAGCTATTTTTGTTTTGGGCAAAAAAGCAACCAGCCCCAACCGATCAAAAATGCCGTGCCACCGAAGGGCGTGATGGCGCCAAGCCAATGCGCATTTGTCACCGCGAGCAGATAGAGCGAACCGGAGAAAATCACGATGCCGGTCAAAAAACTCCACCATGCGACGGCGGGAAAAGTTTTTCGTTCCGCCAAAATAAAAAGCATCACCGCATGGATGAAATGATAAAAGACGGCTTTTTCCCAAACCGTCGTCGTGCCGTTTTGCGCGAGAATATGTTTCAATCCGTGCGCGCCAAACGCGCCGAGCACAACGGCTAGAAATCCGGTGGCAGCGGCAATACATGTGGCAGTTGTATTTTTCATTTTCCACAGAAGCTAACGAAGGAAACGAAGGTTTTTCAACCAACTTCGTTCCCTTCGTTGGCTTTTGTTAATTTTTTTCTGCCGCTTCAGTTAGAATTTGCCGCCGTGCGCTGCTTGAGTTGCCGCTCAAGATAAGTGTCTTCCGGCGCGCTGGCCCACGCGGTGAACCAGAGATTGCCGAGCATTTGTCCGCCTTTCACAAGTTGGCCGTCGAGAAATGGCAAACCTTCCAAGCCTTTCTCGCCTTCGCCGGTGAGCTGGCCGTTTTTTTCCATTTCGTAAAGCGGTTCGACAAATTTATTCTGCTCGACGAGATAATTGATCGCGTCATGAAAAATTCCATCTTGATCTTCCGCGTTGGCGATGGCGGTCGCCGGTTGAATTTTCCCGACAAGCTCATCCACCTTGATGCCGCCGGTCTTTTTGAAATAGCCGCCGTCAATCCAGGAATGAAAATTTTGCCGCGTCGTGTAGCCCTTCGGATTTTCACCGATCCAGCCATTGAAACATTTCGTCGTGTGCAACGGCTGCGAACCATCGCCGACGAAATGACCCATCACGCCCATTACATAAACGCAGTCGGCTTCCGCATTCGCGATCTCCACCGCCGTGCCGCCATATTGCCGCAACGCCTTGAGCGTGGAAAAATCGGACTTTAATTTTTCGTAATTTTCCGTGATCGCCCACGGCAAAAATCCATCCAGTTCACGCGTGTGGTCGGAATCTTTGTCGGGATTGATCACGGGAAATTTCTCCGGATGTTGCGCGCGCGCCAACGCCAGCGCATCCACAAAATCATAACGCAACGGCGGCAATGTTTCCGGCGT
>JAMFSG010000204.1 GCA_026225155.1 Verrucomicrobiota bacterium | reverse complement strand
GCGAGCCGAACGTCGCCAGACAAAGCGGCTCGCGAGGACGCTCGCCCCACCGCGACAATGTTTTTGCAGCGGTCTCAAAATAAATTTACAAATACTTATGGGCGATAAACTGGATCCGAAACATTTTCTCAACCGCGAATTGAGCTGGCTGGAATTCAACCAGCGCGTGCTCGATGAAGCTTTGGACCAGACGAATCCGCTGCTCGAACGGCTGAAATTTTTCACCATCGCCAGTTCCAACCTTGACGAATTTTTTGAAGTCCGCGTCGCCGGTTTGAAGCAGCAGATCGAAAGCGGCGTCAGCACGCGCACGGCGGACGGCGCGACGCCGCTGGAAACGTTTCAGGCGATCACGAAACGCGTGCGCAAAATGGTCGCCGACAAATATGCGTGCTGGCGCGATGAATTGCGTCCCGCGCTCGCGAAAAATAAAATCCGCATCCTCGAAATCGGCGAACTGAAAAAAGAGGATCTCGCGTGGCTGGAAGAATTTTATCGCAGTCAGGTTCGCCTCGTGCTGACGCCGCTGGCGATTGATCCGGCGCATCCATTTCCACAACTGCTGAACAAATCGCTCAACCTCATCGTGCAGTTGGAGATGGCGAAAAACGGCGAGCCGCATAAACATCTGGCCGTCGTGCAATGCCCTTCGATTTTGCCGCGCCTCATCCAGTTGCCCCGCGATGATGGCCGGCGCGATTACGTTTTTCTTGGCGCCCTCATCGGCCATTTTCTCGCCGACCTTTTTCCGGGCACAAAAATTCTCGGCTACTGGCTGTTCCGTTTGACGCGCAACAGCGAGCTTTATGTGGACGAAGGCGACACGCCGAATCTGCTGAAAGCCGTCGAAGAAGAATTGCATCGCCGTCGCCGCGGCCACGCCGTGCGTTTGGAAGTCAGCGCTGATAGCCCGGCGGAAATCCGTGCGTCGCTGCTAAAAACTTTGAGCCTCACCGAGCAGGATTTGTATCTCGCCGACGGCCCGATCAATCCCACGCGCTTGATGATGCTGTATTCCGGCAGCCATTCGCCGGAGTTGCGCGATCCGCCGTTCATCGGCACGACGAGTCCGGCGTTGCGCAAAAAAACGGATTTTTTTGCCGCGATCCGCGAACGCGATATTTTGCTGCATCATCCGTTTGAAAATTATTCCAGCATCGTGGAATTTTTGGAAAATGCCGCGACGGACGACGGCGTGCTCGCGATCAAAATGACTTTGTATCGCACCGGCGGCGACGAACGCATCGTCGGCGCGCTGATGAATGCGGTCAACAAAGGCAAGCAAGTCACCGCCGTCGTGGAATTGCGCGCGCGTTTCGATGAAGCCAACAATATCGAATGGGCGCGCACGCTGGAAGAAAACGGCGTGCACGTCGTTTATGGTTTGGTCGGTCTGAAGATTCACGCAAAATGCGCGCTCATCGTGCGCCGCGAAGGTTACGAACTGCGCCGCTACGTCCATCTCGCCACCGGCAATTACAATCCCAACACCGCGAAACTTTACACCGATATAAGTTTGCTGACGTGTCATCCTGAATTCGGAGAAGACGCGACGAACTTGTTCAATCTGCTCACCGGCATCTGCCAGTTTCAAGGCATGAAAAAACTGGTCGTCGCGCCGTTTGATCTGCACGCGAAAATGTTGCAGCTCGTCGCGCGCGAAACGGCGAACGCCAAACGCGGTTTGCCTGCGCGCATCATCGCGAAATTCAATTCGCTCGTCGAACCGCAGTTGATCGAGGCGCTTTACGAAGCGTCAAAATCGGGCGTGAAAATTGACCTCGTCATCCGCGGCATCTGCTGCCTGCGTCCCGGCGTGCCGGGCTTGAGCGAGAACATCACCGTGCGCAGCATCGTCAGCCGGTTTTTGGAGCACAGCCGGATTTATTATTTCGAGAACGCCTGCCAGCCGGAAGTGTTTGTCGGCAGCGCGGATTGGATGCCGCGCAATCTTTTCCGCCGCATCGAAATCGTTTTTCCGATCCAGGACGGAATTTTGCGCGACCGCATCATCTCCGAAATTCTCCGCACGATTCTAGCCGACAACACCAAAGCCAGATTCCTCGGCGCGGATGGCATTTATCGCCACGCGAAAATCATTGCGCCCGAAAAGCCGCATGACAGCCAGTCGGAATTCATGGCGTTGACGATTCCCAAACCGGCGGAAAAAGCGAAGGAACAAACTCCGCGCGTGAACCTTGCTTCCTCGCCGTTTCCCAAAAAGAAAACGCACGCGAACTGATTGGATTGAAAAATTGTGGAAGGTTTCTGAACGGCTCGCCGGCGCAATTTTTCTTAATTTGAATTGGAAACTTTCACGCCAGCCATGGATTCCGATTTTGTCATGAGAACCGGCACCGCCTGCGGTCGCGCATCGGAAATTTTCCCGCGCACAAATTCCGTGAATTCTTCACGCGATAAATTTAGATAATTTTCTGGCGCGATGACTTCGCCAAAATGAACTTCCACTTTTTTCAAACCGCCGAACGGATGAAATTTTCCGCACTTGGTCGAAACGAACTGCATATTTTCGATGAAAACCGGCACGATCGGCACGCGCGCTTTTTGCGCGACGTAAAAAATTCCCGGCTGGCATTCCGCGACGTCCACGCCGTTGCCGCGCGTGCCTTCAGGAAAAATCACGAGCTGAAAAATTTTTGACTCGGCCGCGAATTTTTCCAGTTCGTTGATGCGGTTGGGATTCAATTTTCCGCGTTCGACCAGAAATCCGATCGGTCGGCTCAACGCGCGATGCAGCCAGGAAACGTCCCAGACTTTTTTATCGCCGAGCACGAGGATGGGATAATTGCCGGAATTCCACAGCAGTCCGCCGAGCATGATCGTGTCGAGCAGGCTGACGTGATTGCAGGCAAAAATATATTTTTGGCGCGGATCAATTTTTTCCAGCCCGTGTGTCCGGCGCAAGTAAAGTAGGTTCAAAGTGAAGTGCGCGCCAAAACCCATCAACGCCTGAACCAAACGCAGTTTTTGCGACCCGCGAGTTTGTGACTTCGATTCCATCTTGATTCGACGTAATGCTAATTCGCCGACTGGGCTTGGCGCAACAATTCTTCGAGCTCCTGTTTCTCTTTCAAAAATGCCGGCTGCTCGGCCAAGGCTTTTTCAAATTCCGTCGCCGCTTCGGATTTCCGATTCAACATCAGCAATGCGCGCCCGCGCAAAAATGAATTTTGATAAAATCCGGGATTTAGCGTTTCGGCTTTTTCGGAAAGTTGCAATGCGCTTTGCGCGTCTTTTTTTGCCAAGGCGAGCAGTCCATCGCTCAAACATTGTTGGGCTTCGTGCGCGTGTTCGTATTCGCCATCGGCCAAAGTTTCATCGGCAGGAATCGCGAGTTCTGGCAATGTGTGATTAAAATCATTCACGTCAAACGCGACATATTTTCCCAATCCGTTTGGTGGCGATGCGGCCCAAAAAATTCCCGCTGTCAAATCCATCACGACCGCGTGCGTCGCGATGAACGCATTCAACGAACTGCGATGGCCATCGCCCGCAAAAACGCCGCCGGGCAATTTCCGGTCGCGCAAAAATTCCACGGCGCGCGCGGGCGAAATTTCGCCGGGCGATTGCCGGATCAATTCTTTCAGCCGCGCCTCGCGCGAAACCGAAGTCGCTTCGACCATATAATTTGTGTTGCGCGCATCATCTTTCAAACCATCGGTTTCAAAATGGTTCGGGCAGATAATCGAATCGCTGACCGGCTCGCGCACGTTCGTCACCGACGGCGTTTTTTCGACGACGACAAATTTTCCGTCCGCGCGACTGCCGACGAGCCAGATCGTCGAAACAAAAACTTTTGCGTCGCGTAAAATTTTCAACGACTCGTCCAGATTTTTGGCGTGCTGCAAAATATCGCGCGCGACGATTGCCACCGGCGTGCCGATTTCATTGGGCAAATGCGATGGCGCGCCGTTGACCGTGACCGAAATTCCCGCGCGGTTCATGCCCGAAACGACGCCCGCCATGCCCGCCCACGAAAGCGAAATGAACGGAATTCCGCCGTCCGGTTCGCACATTTCGACGACGCGATTCGTGCTGAAAACTTCCGCCGCTTCCCAATCGAAATTTCTGCCCGTGATCAGATGCGCGTTTTCCGTCGCGCCGCCCCACGCGCCGAACGCCGTGCAGCCGGCGCGCGCGCGGATGAATGGATTATCGATCATCATGTAAGAAACGTCGTGCGCCGCGTGATAATTCAGCAGGCGATTGTAAAAATTTCCTTCCTCGGGATGGATGTCCGGGCAGCCGAGCGTCGTGCCGTAAATTTCCATCCGATAATCCACGGGCACAAATTCGCTCAAGTGTCGATTGCGAAACATGATGTAATTTTTCAGCAACTCCATCAGCCAATGTTGCGGCACATAACCTTGGATCATGTTGCGAAATTCATTTTCGAGCGTGTGCATTTTTTGCTGCATCAACGTGCCGTCGGCGAAACCGATTTCCAGCGGCGAACCTTTCAAGTAAACGACCGTCAAACCTTCGCGCTCGCCCGTCCACGATTTTCCGAGAAAAGTTTTGCCGTCGCGCATTTCTGGTTTCAATTGCAAAACCGAAACGTCCGCCGGCAACGTCGGCGGCTTGGCGATGCTAAAATGAACCGCGATGACCGCAGCGAGCCAGCCAAGCAGCGCGAGCAAAATCACGCCAAGCAAAATTCGCTTAATCCAAATTTTTATTTGTTTCTACACAATTTCAAAAAAGCTTCGCCTGCCGGTTGGCCGCCGCAAATAAAATTACCGCGCGCGAAAATCGCGTTTTCAACCCCGGATAATTTCAGATTCAGTTTCAAAATTTCGCCCGGCAAAATCGGACGTTGAAATTTTGCCTTGGCGATTTCTTGAACGGACAATTGGCAATTCAAAATCCATTCCGCTGCCATGCGGGCAATTTCCAATTGAAAAATTCCCGGCAAGATCGGACGGTTCGGAAAATGCCCGGCGAACGTCGGGTCATCTGCGCTGAAATTAAATTCAAACGTGTGCAAGCCGTCGGCTTGCAGCGTCGGCCCGGCTTTTCGCGCGGCAAAAATGGAATCACGCATGGAATATAGTGGCACGGGCGTCCCGCCCGTGAGTTTTTGGCTGCCGTAAGTTTTCGCCATGTCTGAAACACACGGGCGGGATGCCCGTGCCACTACTTCAATCGCATCGCCGTCGGGATTTTGCATCGTCATTCTTTTAACGCTTTCGTTTCATCAAACAAGTCCGGCGGCTGCGCGCCGAGTTTCGTTTCCACGATTCGCAAATCGAGCGAATACCATCGTCGTTGCAGGAGAAAATGATTTTCGCCCAAAGTCTGCACTGGCCATTTCGCCATGAGCTGATCGCCAAAAATCGTTTCCAGATCGGCAGCGACAAACCGACGGATCCGTTTCGGCGTGAAAATTTTATTCGCGCGCATCACGAAGATTTTTCCGTCCGGTTTCACCAAAACATCGGCGAGCACCGTGCCGAAATTTTCCATGAGAATGAGCCGTTTGCCACCGGTTTTGCTCAAGGCCAGATAGCCGTTGAAGGTGAATTGTTTTCCGAACGCCGTCAAAACCGCGCGCTGCGTTTGGAACGCGTCCGCCGGAAAAAGATTCGCCGGACGCGGCGCGGCATTTTTCGGCACGCTGGCGCAGCCAACGGCGAAAAACAAAATCAACGGCAGCAAGAAAAAATTACGGCGCATGGTTCACAGCGGCTTGGACATCCGCGATGGCGAGCGGTTTGATCAGGTCGAACGTGCCGGGCGGAAACGTCACGTCATATTTTGAGCGCGTGAACGTGATGCGCGTCAGGTCACCGTTCGGTTCGTTCATCACGACTTCGTGCGTCGTGGACAAGTCCGGCGGCACATGGATTTCCATCGTGGACATCATGCCGCGCACCGTCGCGTCCTTCGGCGTGAACGTCAGCACGATGTCCGTGTTCGTGGAAACGGTCAGCGTGTAATCACTCAACATCGCGCCGAAATCGCCCCGGTTCATCGCGGACATCTGCTGCATCACGCGCTGGAGCAATTGCGGAAAACCGAGTTTCAATTTTTCCCATTTGCCGTCGTTGAGCTCAAACTGCGCGACCGATTTCTGGTTGCCGAGCAAAAGGGATTGATACGGCGCGGTCGTTTCCCAGCGGATTTTGTCTGGCTGTTCGATCAGCATCACGCCGGAGCTTTTCAACGGATCGGAAAATAATTTCAACTCGCGCTCCTGCGTGAACTCGAGATAAATCGTTTTCACCGATGTCATTTTCTTCTGCAGCTCCTGCAAGGCCGGCGGCAGATCGGCGGACGTTCCGGCGAAAACGGAAACAGCAGCCAATAGAATCAGCAGCGCCAAAAAGTGTTTAAGTTTTTTCATTCAACAATTCGTCCAATCGCACAACTTCATAACCCAGCTTTTGCAACGTGTCCAACAACGATTTCACCGTCGTTAAAAGTTTTTCGGCGGGAATGTTGCCGTCGTGCAACAAAATGATCGCGCCCGGATGCAATCCACGTTTGACGCGCGCGACGATTTTTTCCGGCTCGCGGATGACGGTGTCCAAACTGCGCACCGACCAGCCGACGACTTGCAGGTTTAATTTTTTGGCGACGCGAAACGTGTTCGGATTGGAAAGTCCGACGGGTGGACGAAAATAATTCGGCGTCACGCCCGCCGCTTTTTTGATCGCGGTTTGCGCCAATTCCAATTCAGTTTTCAACCGAGCGGCAGAATAAAAATTCGTGAAATAGCTGTGCGCGTAAGAATGATTTTCCAGCAAATGACCTTCGCGCCGGATTTGCGCGGCGAGTTCGGGATTGGCATCAACGCGTTTGCCGATGCAGAAAAATGTCGCTGGAATTTTTCGTTCGCGCAAGAGCGCGAGCAGTTGCGGCGTTGATTTCGGATCCGGCCCGTCGTCAAACGTCAGGGCAATTTGCTTTTTGGATTTGCTGCCGGAACAAATAAAGTTTCCGAAAAATTTCAACTGTGGAATCGCGACGCCAAGACCAAACACGATAAAAATTATGACCACCAAACTAATGGCGAGAAGTGTGTTTTGAAAAAAAATTGCCGCTGAAATCGCAACCAACGCTGGAATTACGAATAAAAAAAACGCATGAATCGAAGATTTCATGGCTCGATCAGGCAAATCGCCTTCGCGCCGCGCAGCGACAAGGTGTAAAGCAGCACGCCACAGTTTTTTTCGTGTGCCAGTTTCACCGCCAGCGAAAATCCGAATGCGGACGCGGAATGAAATTCGCCGCAGAGTTGTTTGTAGGTTTGATGCTCCAAATTTTTACCGGCGCGTTGGGACAATTCCGCCGCGACCGTTTCGTATTTTTTGTCGAGCTGCGGATAACCTTTGGCGCCGCTCAAAATCACGCCGACATTTTTCAGGTCAATCGCCGACGCGATCCAATCAGCTTCGTGTTTCGCATCAAACGGTTTTCGGCAGCGACCGAGTTTCACTTTGGTCACGCGGGCGAGCGGCGTTGAACTTTTTTCGACCAGCGAAAGATTGGCAACCATCGCGCCTTCGCCGGGTTTGTTTTCGTTCGTCCAAATGCCCCAGCGCTGGCCGATTTTCAGAAGATATTTATCGAGTTCATCCACGGCGCCGACGAGCGCGCAATCAGTCTCGTCAATCGCGAGTTGGGAAATGCCCTGCCACAGCGCGCATTCAAAAGTGATTTCGCCGACGGTCGGCGCGGAATTCATCGCGCGCGCGGCTTGATCCATCGCGACCTGGCCGGCGGGCGAATTGTGAACGGAATTGGGAAAACGCGACGGCATCGGCTCGCGTTCGTCTTTGGCGACGAGATTTTCGAGAAATGCGCCGGCGTCTTCCATGCAGCCGAGGCCGGTGCCGATCACAACAGAAACGCGCTGTGTCGCGTCGGGCGCATGGCTTTTGCGCGCGGTGATGAGCGCCATTTGTTGTATGCGGCTCAAGCGGCGGCGCTGATTCGGCGTGAGTAACGTGGCAGCGTCCGTCAACACGCCGCAATGATGAACGAGTCCATTTCCCAACGGCAACGGCGCGATAATTTCTTTGGTCGTCACCGTTCCCGGCCCGATGACGCCGAGGCCGTTGACGGCGACTTGAATTTTTTTCGGCGCGCTGGTTTGCGGCTTCGTTTCCGGTTTGGAAAAAATGAGCACGCCGTTGTTGCCGCCGAAGCCGAATGAATTGCTCATCACGTGCGTGAGCGGCGCGTGACGCGCAGCCGTGACCGGTTCAAGGCCGATGGTCGGATCGCATTTTTCGTAGCCGGGATTCGGTGGCAATTCCTGATGGCGCAACGCTTCGATGCAGACGACAGCTTCCATCGCGCCGCTGGCGGCGAGCGCGTGCCCGAAAATCCGTTTCGTGCTGGAGAACGGCGGCACGCGATTGTGAAAAACGGTTTTCAATGCGATGGATTCGGCGAGGTCGTTGTCGCGCGTGCCGGTGCCGTGCGCGTTAACGTAATCAATCGCGGACGGTTCGAGATTCGCGCGTCGCAACGCCGTTTGCATCGCAATGGTCGCACCCGCGCCTTGCGGATGCGGCGCAGTGGCGTGATACGCATCGCAACTCAAACCCCAGCCGCTCAAACGCGCGAGAATTTTTG
>JAMFSG010000203.1 GCA_026225155.1 Verrucomicrobiota bacterium | reverse complement strand
GCCGGAAACTCCGCTTGCCGTGGAGAATAGCGTCGGGAAACCGGCAGCCCCGCAAGGGCGCGCCTAATGTCGGTTAGGGAAAGAGAGCATGGCGAACTCCCATCCCCCATTTGTCCCTGTTCGACCGAAAGGTTGAGCAGGGACTTATTGTTTTTATTTGGCGCGCGATAAAAATTGCTTGCGCTTGCTGCGCATTGGGTTGAAATTTTCTTTCGCCAAACAACCAAACTATTCTACTAAATTTTTATGGGACGCATTTACAACAACATCGTCGAAACGGTCGGCCGCACGCCGTTGGTCAAATTGAACAAAGTCACGGCGGGCGTGGACGCGACGATTCTTCTCAAGTGCGAATTTTTCAATCCGTTGAGCAGCGTCAAGGATCGTATCGGCGCGGCGATGATTGAAGACGCGGAAAAACGCGGCATCCTCAAAAAAGACACCGTCATCATCGAGCCGACCAGCGGCAACACCGGCATCGCGCTGGCGTTCGTCGCGGCGGCGAAAGGCTACAAATTGATTTTGACGATGCCCGAAACGATGTCGCTCGAACGGCGCACGTTGCTGGCGATGCTCGGCGCAAAACTGGTTTTGACGCCCGGCGCGGAAGGCATGAAAGGCGCGATTGCGCGTGCAGAAGCTTTGGCGAAAGAAACGCCGAACTCATGGATTCCGCAGCAGTTCAATAATCCGGCCAATCCGGCAATCCATTCCAAGACGACCGCCGTTGAGCTTTGGGAAGACACGGACGGCAAGATTGATATTTTAGTTGCCGCCGTTGGAACTGGCGGAACGATCACGGGCGTTGTCGAAGCCATCAAGCCGAAGAAACCGTCGTTCCAAGCCATCGCGGTCGAGCCGAAAGATTCGCCGGTGATTTCGCAGACGCTCGCGGGCGAACCGGTCAAGC
The DNA here is from genome assembly GCA_026225155.1 of Verrucomicrobiota bacterium. Taxonomy (GTDB): domain Bacteria; phylum Verrucomicrobiota; class Verrucomicrobiia; order Limisphaerales; family UBA11358; genus UBA11358. Next base: position 12,963 of record JAMFSG010000203.1, on the reverse strand, counting down.
CGGGTCCGCATAAAATTCAAGGCACGGGCGCGGGTTTTGTGCCGCAGAATTTGCATTTGAAAGACAGCGCGGGCAATCCACAGATTGTCGAATGTGTGCAAGTTTCCAACGACGACGCGTTTGCGATGGCACGCCGGCTCGCGAAGGAAGAAGGAATTTTGGTCGGCATCTCGACGGGCGCGAATGTCATCGCCGCCATTGAAGTTGCCAAACGTCCGGAAAACAAAGGCAAGACGATTGTCACGGTCGCTTGCTCGACGGGCGAACGTTATTTGAGCACCGCGCTCGCGGCGGAAGCACGCGCGGAAGTCGGCGGTTGATTTCAAATTTCAGGCCACTTACACGTTTATGAAAAAAACCATATCTGTTATTTTGTGGACCGTTGTATCTCTCATTGCTGGCTTTGTGATTGCCGGTTTTTACGCTGTCAATTTCAGTCACCTTCCGCCACATCCAGATGTGAACTCGCCTGAAGTGCAGCGTGAGGCGATGCACATTGGTTTTGTTTGCTTTTCAGGCGTCTTTGCATTGCCGATTGTCACGTTGATACTCGGCATTTGCGGAGTGTTACCAGGCACAAAACGCGGGAAAGATTTGGTGCAGACACATGAGCCAGCGACCTAACCAGTTTTGGGAACAAAAGTGAGCTTGCTGAATTGCGCTAAATTTTGATTTCCAAAATCTGCGGCCATCAGCGCAATCCGTGGTCAAAAATAGTTATTGCCTTTCACAGCATTTGCCCGTAAATAAAGGCTGTCGAAGGTTCAACTCCGTGGCGATCAGCGCGCGGACAATTTCCAAAGTTCACTTTTCCAGCAATTTTTCGGAAGGGTTTTTCAACTTTCGGCCACAACATTTTAATATGAGCGAAACGCAAGCCAACGGCGACAAGCCAGCTAATCCTAATTACGGTTCCGGCTATCTCGAAATTTCCGAGAAAGGTTTTGGATTCCTGCGCACGGCGCAAAATCATTTTCACCCGAAGCCGACGGACATTTTTGTCACGCCGGACACGATCCGCCGCAACTTTTTGCGCGAAGGCAGTTATGTCGAAGGCGCGACACAGCCGCCGCATCGCGGCACGAGTCCGCAGCTCAAAACGGTTGACAAGGTTAACAGCATGGCGTTTCAGGAATACACCAAGGCCGTGCGCTTTGAGAACCTGACGAGCATTGATCCGATCGAAAAATTTAATCTCGAAACGACGCCGGACATTTTGGAAACGCGCGTGATTGACCTCGTCACGCCGATCGGCAAAGGCACGCGCGGCATCATCGTCGCGCCGCCGCGCACAGGCAAAACCACGATCCTCAAACAGATCTGCAACGCCATCACGACGAATCATCCGGAAGTGCACGCGATGGTTTTGTTGATTGATGAACGTCCCGAAGAAGTCACGGATTTTCAACGCTCGGTGAAAGCCGAAGTCGTCGCGTCCTCAAACGACATGGAATTGGAAACGCACGTCCGCCTTTCGCGTTTCATGATCGAACGTTGCCGCCGCATCGTCGAATCCGGCAAGGACGTTTTCGTTTTGATGGATTCGCTCACGCGCATCGCCCGCGCTTACAATTCCGTTCACGGCGGTTCCGGCCGCACGATGACCGGCGGTGTGGACGCGCGCGCTTTGGAAATTCCGCGCAAGATGTTCGCCTCCGCGCGCAAAATTGAAAACGGCGGTTCGCTGACGATTTTGGCAACAGCTTTGATTGACACCGGTTCGCGCATGGACGAATTGATTTTCCAGGAATTCAAAGGCACCGGCAACATGGAGTTGATCTTGGATCGCAAACTTTCCGACCGCCGTTTGTATCCCGCGATCGACATCCCGAAATCCGGCACGCGCAAAGAAGAAAAACTTTTTCCCGCGAAAAATCTCGAAGCCATCCGCAAACTCCGCCGCACGATGGTGGATTTGAATCCCATCGAAGCGATGGAAACGCTCACCGCCGCGCTCAAGAAAAACCGCACGAACGACGAGCTGCTCGCCAAGTTGGAAAAAGGCTGATTTAACAGAAGGAAACAAAGAGAACGAAGTCAATTCTTTCTCCGTTTCCTTCGTTCGCTTCTGTTCAATGAACGCTTCGCTCCATTCGCGTCCGCCGCTGGAGCGGATGTTGCGCATCCATCAAGCGTTGCAGGCCGGCAATTTTCCCAACGCCAGCAAACTCGCGCGCGAAGTCGAAGTTTCCACCAAAACCATCCATCGCGACATCGAGTTCATGCGCGACCGATTGAATCTGCCGGTGGAATTTGATGCCAGCCGCAACGGTTATTTTTACAACGGCGAAGTCAGCGGCTTTCCGACGATGCAGATCACCGAGGGCGAAATTTTCGCGCTCGTCGTCGCCGAAAAAGCGTTGCAACAATATCGCGGCACCAGTTTTGAAAAGCCGTTGTTGAGCGCGATCAAAAAAATGGAGCAGTCACTGCCCGACACGATTTCACTCAACTTCGCCGACATCGAACAGACGATTTCTTTCCGCACGCGCGCCGAGCCGATTCTAGATTTGAAAATTTTCGACGCGCTTGCCAAAGCCGTTGCACAACGCCAGCAACTCGAACTGAATTATCGCAAGCCCGGCCAGCAGCTCGAAAAACGCCTCGTGGACCCGTATCATTTGGCGAACATTAACGGCGAATGGTATCTCTTCGCGTTCGACCACGCGCGCAAGGACATCCGCAATTTTGTGCCCGCGCGGATTCAATCCGTGAAACCGACCGGCGAAATTTTTGCGCGCACGGAAAAATTCTCGCTCGAAAAACGATTGCGCGACAGTTTCGGCGTCCATTCCGGCGAAGGAAAATTTGAAGTCGTCATCCGTTTCAATGCGCGCGCCGCCGATTACATCCGCGAAAAAAAGTGGCATCCGTCGCAAGAATTGCACGACTTGAAAAATGGCAGCGCGGAACTGACACTGAAACTTTCCAGCCTCGCCGAAGTCGAGCGCTGGGTTTTAAGCTGGGGCGGCGACGCGAAAGTTTTGAAACCGCGCGAACTGGTCGAGTCCGTCCGCGCCGCCGCGCAAAAAATTCTCGCAGATTAAAACAAACGATTATTAAATGGTAGGGCGGAGCTGCCGCTCCGCCTTTTTTACCGCCAGAAAAGCATTTATTACAGAAGCGAACAAAGGAAACGAAGGTCCTTTGTTCTCTTCGTTGGCTTCTGTAAAAATAAAATTGAAATGGGCAAAGCAGCAGCTTTGCCCTACCGAAATTTTGGTGTTAAATAAATTTCCCCGGGTTCAAAATGTCGTTCGGGTCGAGCGCGTATTTGACGGCGCGATGCAATTCCCGGCCTTCTTTGGAAACTGCCAGCGGCCACCAGCGTTTCTTTGCGAGACCAATTCCATGTTCGCCCGTAATCGCGCCGCCAGAAGCAATCACCCAACGGAACAAATCATCAAGACATTTTTCCGAACGCGCTTTTGAACCGGGCTGCGTGTAATCCACCATCACATTCGTGTGAATATTGCCATCACCCGCGTGGCCAAAACAGGCGAGCTGTAAATCATGTTTCTTTTGTAGCTTGGCGGTGAATTTGAAAAGTTCTTCCAATTTTCCACGCGGCACGACGATGTCTTCGTTCAGTTTCGTCAATCCGGTATCGCGAAGCGCGTAGGAAAATTCGCGGCGCAACTGCCAGACAACTTCACATTGTTCACTGCCAAATCCCCGTTCGACGAATAATGGCTTTTGCAGGCGAACAATTTTTTCGACGGCGGCAATTTCGCCGCGCACGGAATTTTCCTGTCCATCCAACTCGACAATCAGATGCGCTTTGCAACCGAGGAGTCGTGGACTCTTGGTCCTTTTTGCAGCAGCGGCGAGCGTGAATTGATCCGCAAGTTCGGCGGCGCATGGTAAAAATCCGGCGGCGAAAATAGATTGCAACGCGCGCACGGCGGAATTCATCGAACTGAAACCGATGGCAAGATTCGCGCGGAATGGCGGCAGCGGAATCAATTTCAATGTCGCTTCGGTGATGACGCCGAGCAAACCTTCCGAGCCGACAAACAGCCGGTGCAGATCGAATCCGGTTTTATTTTTGTGCGTGCGACCGCCCAATTTGACGATGTCGCCATTTGCCAAAACGACTTCGAGGCCGAGGACATAATCACGCGTGACGCCGTATTTCAAACAGCGCGGACCGCCAGCGTTCGTCGCGATATTTCCGCCAAGCGAATTGTTCGCGCGGCTCGCAGGATCGGGCGGATAAAAAAGTTTTTGCCGTTCAACCGTCGCCTGAAATTCCGCAGTGTTGACGAACGGCTGCACGACCGCGACAAAATCCTGCGCGTTGATCTCCAAAATTTTGTTCATGCGCTCGGTCGACAGTGCGATGCCGCCGCGCATCGGCACCGCGCCGCCGACGTAACCATGCGCCGCGCCGCGCGGCGTGACGGGAATTTTATTTTTGTTCGCGAACGCTAAAATTTTTGAAACAGATTTGGCAGAGCGGGGTAGGGCAACGGCATCAGGCTGGTGGACGGCGAACCATTTATCGCCCGCATATTTTGCGAGCGTGGCGGGTTCGAGAAAAATTTCGCCGGGAAATTTTTTTGCAAGCTGCCGGAACCGATTTTTATTAGGAAGTGCCATTTGAAAAATTTCGCTGCCGATATGATTTCAAAATCAGCCCAAATGACCAGCTTGGAACCGGATAAATTTCAGTTGAAGGTGATGCGTTTGCCGGCGCGTTCGGTTTCGAGCTGACGCCTGATCATTTCGATTTTCAACTGGAGCAACTCGCGGTTTTCTTCGGTCCGGTCGGCCAGCTCCGTTTCCAGTTTTTGGATTTGCGATTCGTAAGTCTGCCACCGTTCCTGCATGGCCAATTGCAATCCGTCCATTTTGCGGACGAGACCGACGACCTCGGCGGTGGCGAGCTGCTGCGCATAAAGCAATTCGCGGCGCTGCACCGCCAGTTCCTGAACCAATGCTTCTTTGACCACGCGCACGAGTGGCGACGTTAATTCAGATTGAAGTTCAAACGGCTTTTGCGCCGGCAAAATTTTGGCAACGCGGCGGTGGCGTAAAATCAATTGCCAGATTGAAAGCAACGTGGCGGCGATAAAAATCGTCAACGCGACGAAAAACCAAAGGCGCGGCGTCGAGAATTTTTTTGAATGGCCTGTTGTTGCAATCGTCGGAATAGAAGTTGGGAATGTTTCGGTTGGTTGCGGACTGGTCGCCAAAGGAGTTGAGGCAACGTTGAGATCGTGAGCGGGTTCAGCTGCGATGGCTTGTGCGGCAGGCTTTTCATTTAATTGATCCAATGCAGCTTTGGTTTTAGCGTCGATCACGGAACCTTGGGCGGCGATGATTTGGCCGGCGGTGTAATGTTCGGCGACGACGAGTTGGCGCACGGCTTGGTCGCGGGCGGATTGCGTCAATGCCCCGTCGGGACGGCAATTGGGTTGCAGCCATTCGGATAATGCCCGCGCCAGCGGCTGTTCTTCGTAAGTGTTGAATTCGCGGCGGAATTGCATTCGCGCTTGCGCAACGGTGAGGAGGTTTGATCCTGAAATAATTTGGCCGCGTGTTTCTGCCTCGGCGAGCGACATTTTTTCGTCGGGATTTTTTACCGGCACGAGCCGCAACATTTTTCCTGTCTCAAAGCCATCGTCTACATCGTCGGGCCGAATCGGCGATTGCATTTGTTGCAGCAGGGCGTTGAGAAATTTATTTTTTTCAACGTCGCCGGTTTTGCCGTAAGCCCAGTCCATCGCCAAAAAATCAGGAACAGGAAATTTTTTATTCTCGATGTTAAAAGCCGTCACGAGATAGCCGAAGTCCGGCGAGGTCACGGCGGCGTGATTCAAAACTGCTTGATGAAAGGTATCTTGAAGGGCACTGATGAAATTCGTCCGGGCGCTGGCAAATGCAAGATTGAATTGGCCAGCAAGCGTGTTGGTTGCGCCAATGTAACTGCGGAAAATGGCGGGCGTTTTGGCCGCTTCCGCCGATTTCAGAGCGGCGGTCGCCGCCGGATCAATCACGTCCAGTGCGACGGGCGCGACAATGTCTTCGCCAGCGATACTGCCGATACGATAAGTCGAGAAATCCTTGGCGTGGAGAACGGAAACGCCAAAGCCCATCAGAGCGCAAATCAACCGGATGTGACTCGCCAGTTTCAAAATAAAATTTTCAGACGATAATTTTTTACCGGATTTTTCGCCGTGTCAAACCAGTCCTTCCAGCATTTGCGGCATCCGTTCCAAAGTGCGGGACAAGGATGCGCGCGCGATGGCTTGTTCCGTTTCGTGCGCGTCGGGAAACAAAACTTTCCAGCCGGACGCGGCGAAACATTGTTCGCTGGTGACTTCAAGATAATTGCCGCTGCAACCCATTTTTTCGCTGCGGACCAGCAGGTCGGCGATCTGCACCGACGCGACGATATTGCCGTGACTGCGCGCCTTTTCGGGACAATGATGAAAGCGCGCAGTCTGGACAAGCAATTCCGACAGGCGATGCCGTTCGAGATAAAGCGCGCCGAGTTCCGCGTGATCCATGCCCAAAATTTCATTTTCAATCTCCAGCAAATCGCGGGCGCCTTGGATGGCGAGATGATGGATTTCGGAAAAATGGTCGGGAAAACCCCAGGCCATCACGATTTTGCCGACATCGTGCACGAGGCCGGCGATGTAATCGGAATCTTCCGGCGCGGTTTGCGCGGCGCTGGTGATTTCGTGCGTCAAAATACCGGTGCCGATGCAGTGCTGCCAGAATTCGCGCCACGGAAAAGCGCATTGCAACGTCAATTTTTGAAAATCTTCGATGACGGGCGTCACGAGCGTGAGCTGGCGGATTTGCCGGATGCCGAGATAAAAAACCGCTTCCTCAATGCTTGTCACCGGCGTGCTCAAGCCGTAATAAACCGAATTGACCAGACGCAGCAAGCGCGCCGTCAAACTGGGATCGCGGCGGATGATTTCGCCGATCTGCGCGGTGTAACGCTGCTCCGTCAACACCAGTCCCAGCATGGTTTTGTTGATGCTGCTTAACGATGGCAGCGCGGGGCAGGTGGAAAGTTTGGATTGAATCTCCTTCAGGCTGAGCTGCTTGGTCTTGTGTGGCGTCAAATTTTGCACTTTTTCGTTAACAGATTTATCGGCCAGATTGCAAAAAACTTTAGGGAAATTTTGGTCGGCTTCAATTGTTTAACAACCGCTTTTCCCGATTTTTCTCAAGCGACGGCAAATTTTGCCGATTAAAGCTTTGGATGGGGTGGCGTTGGCGAATTTGCAAGATTTGAAACGTCGCCTGCATGAAAAATTTAGCGGCCAAAATTTGAACCAAGCGGGCATGAACGGACTGATAAAATATCGTCATTCGACCGGCGCGATTTGCCTTATCGTCGCGGGACTTTTTTTTGTCCGCGAAGTTTCGGCGGCGCGCGCGTATTTGCGCGTCGTCGGTCCGCCGCCATTGCGTTTTCAGGCCATGACGACAAACGATTTTGTGTATGATCCGAAATTATTTTCGCTGGAGCCAAAACTGGCGGAAACGGTTTCCAACGCGGTAAATCAGATTGCCGCGACCGCGACCAATGCTGACAATTCCGTGGCGATTTCACCGTCGGTGACCAATGTCAATCCGGTTGCCGTCAGCCCGGAAATCGCAGCGGACGAAGGGAAAAATTCCGCGCCGCATTTTAATTTCAATTTTGCCACGGCATCGGCAAGCGATTTGCTGACAGTGACTCCGCAAATGATCACGCAATATCTCAAACCGGAGGCAAACGCGACGAATTCGCTCGATCGTCCGGGCGCGGTCGTGTTTGTGCCCGCGGAAATGCAATTCTCGCCGCCCACGAAAATCACCGCGGTCAGCCGGGGAATTGAAGGCAACGAAAGCCGGGCGACTTACCAATCCCAATGATGGCGGCGGTCGAGATTTTTTTTCGTCGGCGAAATCTGCGTTTCGCCGCGTTTTTTTGCGCGCGTGCGTTTTTGATTTTTTGCGCATTTTTGATGTGGGGATTTTCGGTGCGCGCAGAGACAATCACGGATTCATCTTCCAACGCAGCGGTTGTTCCGGCGTTGGATTTTGATTTGGCCGACACGAACATCGCACCGGATTTCACCGCCGTTTCTAATCGTCCCGCCGCCAAGACAATTGCCGTTTTGGAAAATACGAATTCACTTTCCATCACCAATTCCAGTGCCGCCGCCGGCACGAACGGCATCAATCCCGAACTGGCGATGGCGGTTTATTTTGCGACCACGCGCCAGCCGGAAAAAGCCGAGCCGCTACTGGTCGGTCTGCTCGCGGGAAATATTCCCGAGGCGACGCAGAAAGCCGCGCTGCTGGAATTGGGCGCGGTCGTGCGCGCGGAAAACGATCTGCCGCGCGCCCAAAGCATTTACGCGCAATACCTCCAACATTGGCCGGGCGATGTCAAAGTCCCGGAAATTTTGCTGCGGCAGGGCGAGATTTTCCGGCAGATGGGTTTGAACGATTTGGCGCTCGGAAAATTTTACAGCGTGATGACTTCGGCGCTTTCGCTGAAAAGCGATCAACTGGATTATTATCAAAGCCTCGTTTTGCAAACGCAGATCGAGATCGCGGAAACGCATTATTTGATCGGGCAATTCTCCGACGCGGCGGATTTTTATTTGCGCCTGCTGCAAAACACCGATCCGGCATTGAACCGCGTGCAGATCCAATTTCGTCTCGTTCGTTCGCTCGCCATCATTCACCGCGACAATCAAGCGGTGGCGCAGGCAAAGGATTTTATCGCGCATTTTCCCGACGCGGAGCAGGAACCGGAAGTGCGTTATTATTTGGCGGAAGCGCTGGAAGCTTTGGGCCAAAATACGGAAGCGTTGCAACAGGTTTTGCTCTGCCTGCGCGAACAGAAAAGCAAAACGCAAAATAATCCCGAAGTCTGGGCTTATTGGCAGCAGCGCGTCGGCAACGAAATCGCGAACCAGCTTTTTCGCGAGGGCGATTACGTCAATTCGCTCGCCGTTTATATCAACCTCGCGCAACTGGACGCTTCGCCCGGCTGGCAGATTCCGGTGAATTATCAGATGGGCATCACCTACGAAAAATTATTGCAGCCGCAAAAAGCCATCGAAACCTACAATCAAATTCTCGCGCGCGAAACCGAAGTCGGCACGAACGCAACGCCGGCCTTGAAAGCCGTGTTTGAAATGGCGCGCTGGCGGGCGGGTTTCATCCAATGGCAGACAAACGCGGAAACGATTGATCATTCATTTGCCGAAACGGCCGGTGTAATAACCAATTTAACCACGAATTTACAAGCCAACACCAAACATGAATAATTCACTGACTGCGGAATTCGTCAACGGGCTGGTTTTTGAACTGCGCAGCTATCTCGCGCTGTGCGAAGAAATTTTGAGCCTGACCACGCGCGAAAATCAGGCGCTGTCCGGCCACGCGGATTATTCATCTTCCGAGTTTCACGAAAAAAGAAAAAATCTGCTGCCGGACATTGAATTGCTTTTGAAAAAATTACGCAACCGGCGGCTGGCGTGGCAGCAAGTTCCCGCATCCGAACGTGAACGCTGCGAGGAAGTAAAACCTTTGTTCCAAAACATCCAGAATTTGCTGATGAAAGTATTGCTGCTCGACCGCGAAAATCAGCAGGCGATGCTCCGGCGCGGTTTGGTTCCCGCCAATCATCTGCCAGCAGTCGCCGTGCAAAGACCGAATTACGTCGCCAGTTTGTATCAGCGAAATTTTGCCGTGCGCGGATGATTTTGCCGGGACGATTTTCCCCGCCGGAATTTTTTCACGCGGGCTTGTTCACATTTTGCCGGCAAAAAATTCCGGCAACGTCTGGATAAGATGTGAACAAGTCGGAATCCGGTGAATAACTTGAAACGTCCGCATTTTTTGTGAATTTGTCAGTAAGATTTTCATCCTAACCTTTGACGGAGTTCAATTTCTGCTGCTAGGTTCTTTTTTGTGCAAAGGGTTCAGCTTCCGGGGTTTTTAATTGTTGGTTTCGGGCGTTCACCGCTCTGAAAAAACAATTTATTTGCGCCGCGCTTCTGTCATTTGCGACACCATTTTTTAACAGCATTCAGAGGGGATACCTAGGGTTATGGCAATTGAAAAAATCATTGTTTTGGGGGCGGATTTGACCAGTCGTTATAGTCTGGAAAATTATCTGCGACGTTGCCGTTACGATGTCGCTTCCGCTTCCACGATCGCCGTGGCGCGCGCGTTTTTGGGCAAGGATAATTTCGACGCGATTTTTCTGGACCTGAAATTGTCTGACGGCGACGGCACGGATTTTCTCAAGGAAATCCAGATGCGTCCGCAAAAACCGCTGGCCGTGATCACCGCCGGTTCCGGCTCGATTGAGTCGGCGGTGGAGTGCATCAAGAACGGCGCGTTCGATTATCTCATCCGTCCGTTTTCCGACGAACAGATCGGCATCACGCTGCGCAAGGCGGAAGAATTCGTCCGGCTGATCCGCGTCAATCGTCTGCTCAGCCAGGACACCGAAGAGAGCGAACACAATCTGCTCGGCAACAGCCAGGACATGGAAAATCTCCAGCAACTGATCCGCAAAGTGGCGCGCACGCACGCGACCGTTTTGATCCAGGGCGAAAGCGGCACGGGCAAGGAAGCGATCGCCCGCGCGCTGTTCCGCCAAAGTCCGCGCGCCCGTGCGCCGTTCATCAAAGTCAACTGCGCGGCCATCCCGGAAAACTTGATTGAAAGCGAATTTTTCGGCCACGAAAAAGGCGCGTTCACCGGCGCGGTGAACAAGCGTGAAGGCCGGTTTGAACTGGCGCATGGCGGCACGATTTTGCTGGATGAGATCAGCGAGATTTCGCCGGCGTTGCAGGCGAAGTTGTTGCGCGTTTTGCAGGAACGGGAATTTGAACGCGTCGGCGGTAGCCGGACGATCAAGGTGGATGTGCGCGTGATCGCGACGACGAACCGAAATCTGGAACAAAGCGTCGAGCGCAAAGAATTCCGGCAGGATCTATTTTTCCGGCTCAACGTCGTGCCGGTTTTTGTGTCACCATTGCGCGAACGCCGCGAAGATGTGCTGCTGTTGAAACGTGAATTCATGCAACGTTTCAGCCGCCGGCACGGGATCAACATCAAAGGCATCACGGACGAGGCGCGGCAAACCTTGCTCAACCATTCCTGGCCGGGCAACGTGCGCGAACTCCAAAACGTCATCGAACGCGCCGTCATCCTCTGCGGCGACAACGGCATGTTGGAAATGGAGCACCTAGGTTTGACCGTTTCAAATCCACCGCCACCAAGCTCCGCCGCCATTGGTCTGGCCACCGCGCGGGCATTTCCGCAAACGTCCGGTCACATCGGCGGATTTCCTTCACTCGCAGAAATTGAAAAACATCACATCCTGGCTGCGCTGAACCATTGCCAGGGCAACCGCACGCACGCGGCAAAATTGCTGGAAGTGAGCATCCGCACCTTGCGCAATAAATTGCACGAATACAACGGCACCACGCCCGCGTCCCAAGACGAAAGAGTGGAAGTCTGAAGCTGCTAATTTACAAGCCGCAGATGGCAGAAGTGCTGGGTTGATCCTTTGAAATTATTGGTCAGCGCCCGGTTTCAACCGGTATCGGCAAAAAGGCGATTCATTTGATTCCGCTGTTTTGCATTTGTTTTCGACGTCAATGGGCAAAATTTTTCCGGTGATGGCATCTCCATATTAAAAGACTTGCGAATCAGCTTGCAAGAAACGCCATTTCTTGCGAAATGTGTCTCCCGATGCAATGAAGCGGAGCGGCTTTTTGAAAGCCATGTTTTCTGCCAATCTTTAACGGGGCTGGTAATTGTGCATGCCGTTTTGCAGAATTCATGCGGTCAGTTCAGATTGTTAAACCGCGCTGGCTGACTGTTTCATAAATCATTGCAAATAAAGGTTTGGAGAGATGGCCGAGTGGCTGAAGGCGCTGGTTTGCTAAACCGCTTTCAGCTTTTTTTGTTTTTAGGCAAAAACGCCAATTTAACTAATGTATTCAGTATATTATTTGAGTTTTTTATTTTATTTAAGTTGCATATCGTGACGGTGTTATGACGCGTTTTGTGTCGGCAAATGTCGGCAAATTTGGGCAAGGTCATGCCAAAACTTAAGCATTAGACTTTAAGGTGCAAACACACCTTGTATACGTCACCGCTGCAGTTAGCTTTGAAATAAGGCTCCGCTATTATCATATTAATCGTAACCACTTAAATTTACTTGCCCAATAGGTTTTCCCAGGGACATCTCAAGGTTCTTTGCAAACGCAGAATGGTGCGAGTGAAGTCAATTTACCGGCTTCGAGCGCAGGATTGGGAAGATCCGGCGATGCTGGCGGCACGGAAGTTGGATTGGGAGGCATTATTGACCAGAATGACGGAACGGGAAAAAGCAATCATCGCTTATCTGTTGGCAGGACGAACGATGTCGGAGGTGGCAATCCTGTTCAAGGTAAACAATCGCGGAAGCAGTTGCTTGGCTCGACTGAATATGCTGCAACAGAAACCTTGAGTGATTCTGAATTGGAAGCAAAATTTTTGTATCGGCCACTTCAGATGGTTTTATAAAGGAAGAGTTGCTTGTCACCTGATTTTAACCTGATGCAGAGAAAACTTAAGCTATACAATTCCAGCTCTGCGATACAATGGTCGCGGTATCAAAAAATAAAATGGCTGGCGTGGTTCATCGTCTGCAGCGTCTGGGTTATGTGATATGGTTGCCGATTTTTTTAATGGGCGACATCGCGCAGTTATCGGCAAGCGAATTAAAATTTGCGGACGAAGACATTGCCGTTGAAACCAATGTTCATCAACTGCAGTCCTTGGTTTCTGGTATGCAACCTGTTGGGCGAGCGATGGCATTGGACGGTGTTGTTTTGTGGGTCAACTCCGCGCGCGATCAATTGATTTTCTCCACGACGACCGGCGTTTTACGTGTCAAAATGGATTTAACTGGTCAACCCACGGTGACAGTTG
>JAMFSG010000015.1 GCA_026225155.1 Verrucomicrobiota bacterium | reverse complement strand
GCGATGTCTCCGTCGCCGAGCGAAGCGTCAGGCGACGGAACGGGCGTGGTTGTGCGAACGCCTTATCTATTTGTTGCACCGCAACCCGGCGCGGACGGCACCAGCGCGCCGTCCCTGCCAAATTAAGACCCCTTCAAATAATTAACCATTGGCTTTTGGCTTGATTGTGGTAAAGTCCGCGTCCGCTTTTTGATTTGAAGGCGGGCAACCATTCAACCAAACATAATTTATGTCACAGCATCGCAGCCTGCGCGCAGCGTCCACTTTGGGCGGAAAACGCAATGTCCTCAAGCGTTTTGAACGCACGGAACTCCTCAAAAAACGCGGCCAGCGCAAAGACGGCGACCGCATCACCGGCCTCCGCAAAACGAAACCCGAAGCGTGATTCCATTGCGGATTTTTGATTGCGGAATGCGGATTGTCGGAACCGCCGGTTTTTATTCCGCAATCCGAATTCCACAATCGAAAATTATTTGTGCTTCGCCTTCAAAAATTTCTGGCTGATGCCGGCGTGGCTTCGCGCCGCGCGGCGGAGCAAATGATTTTGGACGGACGCGTTTCGGTGAACGGCCATATCGTCCGTTTGCTCGGGACAAAAGTTGATCCCGACCAAGATAAAATTATTTTCGACGGCCAGCCGGTGCGCGCGTTGAAGAAGATTTATCTCGCGCTGCACAAACCGATCAAATGCGTCTGTTCGCACAAGGATGAATTGAATCGTCCGACGATTTACGAACTGTTGCCGAAGGAATGGCAGATGGTCAGTTCGGTCGGGCGTTTGGATTTCAACAGCGAAGGATTGATTTTTCTGACGAATGATGGAGAATTCGCCTTGCGCCTCACGCATCCACGTTATGGCGTCGTCAAAAAATATCTGGCGACGATCGAGGGCGAAGTGACGCGGGAAATGCTCGCGCGGTTTGTGCAGGGCATTTTTACCGGCGGTGAAAAATTGAAGGCGTTGTCGGCGCACATCGTTTCCGGTGGCCGCGCGCGCAGCGTGGTGGAACTGGAACTGGGCGAAGGCAAAAACCGCGAAGTGCGGCGGTTGTTTGAATCGCAGAATTTGACGGTGAAGAAATTGCAGCGGACGCAGATCGGCAAAATCAAGCTGGGCGAATTGAAACCCGGCAAATGGCGGACGTTGACGCCGGCGGAAATAAAAACTTTGATCTCGGATTTATGAAAAAGAATTATTGGTTGTTATTGGGCATGCTGGTCGCGGTGAACGCAACCGCGCAAAATTCCACAAACGCTTTGCCGCCGATTCCCGTGCCGGCGAATGCAACGCCAACGGTTGCGCCTGCCGTGGTTCCGGCTGAAGTTTCGACCAACGCGCCGGCGAAAAAAGCCGTCAAGCACAAGAAAAAAGCCGTTGCAAAAAAAGTCGCCGCCAAAACAGAAACTGCGGAAACCGCGCCCGCGACCAAGAAAATTGTTTTTAGCGAAACGCCAGTCACTTTGGTTCCCGGCCCGGCCACCGTGGCCGTGGATAATTTGAACGTTCGCGGCCAGGCCGGTCTCAAAGGCGAAGTTGTCGCCCACCTTAAAAAAGATGAAAGCGTGACAGTTTTGAGCGAAATCACGCTCGACAAGCACAAGGCCGACGAGCCTTCGCAATGGGCGAAAATTTCTTTGCCGGCCAGCTCGCCGGTCTGGGTGCGCACGTCTTACATTGATGCCAAAGATAAAACGGTGACGCCGAAAAAATTGAATCTGCGCGGCGGACCAAGTGAAGATTACAGCGTGCTCGGCGTGATCGAACATGGCACAGTCGTAAATGAAGTCGGCACGAAAGGCGAATGGACGAAAATTTCCGCGCCGGCGAGCGCCTACGCGTTCATCGCCGCGATGTATCTGAAGCAGGAAGCGTCCGGCAATGTGCCGACGAATTTCGGTCCTTCAACGGAAATTCCTGTTCCGCCCGCTACGGCTGCGGAATCCAACACAATTCCGACGACATTGATGACGGTCGCGGAACCGCCGCCGATCAACTCGAACCCGCAACCGGATGCAAATTTAGCTCCGCCCGCGACAACCACGAACAACGATTCCACTTTATTGCCGCCGCCGATCGGTAGCGACGCCAACGCGCCTACTTTGGCTGATACAAATTCGACCTCGACGGTTGATACGAATTTGCCGCCGCCACCACCGCGTATCGTGACGCACGAAGGTTATGTCCGTTCGTCCGTGAGCGTGGTCGCGCCGACGTATTTTGAACTTTACGATCCGACGACCGGCGAGGCGATCAACTATCTTTACAGCCCGACGACGAATCTGAATCTGGCTCGTTACAACGGATTGCAAATCACTGTCACCGGCGAAGAAGGTCTGGATGCGCGTTGGAAAGATACACCGGTGCTGACCGTCCAGAAAATCTACGTTCTCTCCACG
>JAMFSG010000202.1 GCA_026225155.1 Verrucomicrobiota bacterium | reverse complement strand
CCAGGTCTTCGCCGTGATGCAACGTCGGTTCGCTTTTATCGAACCGGCCTTTGGAGACGATCGTGAAGGGCAGTTGCGTCTGCACCGGTTTCTTATTGGCCGGCCGTTTGCGGGGATTGCTTTCCATCGGCAATCCGCGTCGCGCCGGTGACGACGGGATTTCCCGGCTGTTCTCCGGTCGCGGCGCGGCTTTATCCGCCGTCACATTCTGCTTCGCCGCGATGACGGTGACGCACAGGCGGTTCTTGAAATCCACTTCCATCGCCGCGCCCATGATGATCTGCGCGCGTCCGCACTGGCGTTTGATCTGTTCCATCACGCGGTTGACTTCGGCCATGGTCAGATCGTTTCCCGCCGTCAGGCTCACGAGCACGGCGTCGGATTCGGCGAGGGCGCGGCCTTCGTCGAACAGCGGATGGGCGAGAATCTTTTCCACGGCTTCGCGCGAACGGCCGGGACCGGCAGTCTCGACAAACGCGAAGGCGCTTTCCGCGTGACGGTCGCGGATGAGCGCGCAGAGTTCGGAGAAATGGACCTGGATCAATCCGGGGCGCGTGATCAATTGCCAGACGCCGCGCACGCCTTCGATGAGAAATCCGCCGGTGACGCGGAAGGTGTCGAGCACGCTGGTGTTCTCGTCAATGAGCTTGAAGATTTTCTGGTTCGGCAGGCAGATCACGCCGTCGGCGGCGGTTTTTAATTGTTCGAGCGCGGTCTGTGCCTGGGCTTCGCGACGGTTGCCTTCGCAATCGAACGGCTGCGAAACAAAGGCGAGGACGAGCGCACCGGCTTCGCGCGCGGCGCGGGCGAGCACGGGGCTGATGCCGCTGCCGGCACCGCCGCCAAGTCCGGCAACGATGAAAACCACATCGGCACCGACGCAGGTATTTTTGAGCGTGGAAAATTGTTCTTCCGCAAGCGCGCGGCTGCGGTCGGGATCGCCGCCGGAACCGAGTCCGCGCAGCAATTTGCTTTCGAGATGGATCTTGACCGGCGCGGACGACGCGGCAAGCGAGGGCGCATCGGTGTTAATGACGGCGAATTCCGCATCCGCAAATTCCGGCGTGGCGAGCGCGCCGAGCAGCGCGATGCCGGCATTGCCGACACCGAAAATTTTCACGGCGGGTTTGCCGGGTGCTGGCGCGGTTTCCGCAACCGGATTCTGGTTTTCAGTTTCCATATCGAGCCTTTCAGTTCAGGAGCGTTGCATGATTTTTCCCATCACGTCCTTGAAAATGGTCGGACGGAAAATGCTGGGACGTTTCACGCGCTGGCGTTTTTTGAGCGAGCCGTATTTCACCAGACCGATGGCGGCGGCGAATTCCGGCTGATCCAGCGCGGCAGTCAAACCGCTGATGGCGCTGGCTTTTCCAAGCGTGACGTTCATCTGGAAAACATTTTCCGCGAGCGCGACGATGCCCGGCACGCGCGAACCGCCGCCACACAGAAAAACACCGGCGCGCAGATAATCGGACAGACCGGCTTGTTCGAGTTCCTGCGCGATGAGCTGGAAAATTTCCTCGAGCCGCAGCGACATGATGCGTTGCAAGTGGCCGGTGTTGATGGATTTCAACGCGAGGCCGAGTTCGTTCGTGATCGTGATGGTCGAATTTTTCGACGCTTCGACGACCATTGCGTTGCCGTGCTCCAATTTTAATTTTTCCGCGCGGCTCAACGGCACTTTCAAACCGTAGGCGAGATCGTTGGAAACGTGGTCGCCGGCGACCGCGAGCACGCCGGTGTGCCGGATCGCGCCGTCGGAATAAACCACGAATTCCGTCGTGCCGCCGCCGGTGTCAATCACGAGCGCGCCAAGTTCCTTTTGATCGTTGCTCAACAACGCGAGCGACGAGGCGATGCCGTTGAAAACAATTTCGTCCACTTCGAGCTGCGTGCCGCGCACGAGCCGGATGGCATTTTGCAGTCGGTTCGCGTTGCCGTGGATGACGTGCATGTCCACTTCGAGTCGCTGGCCAAGCATGCCGACGGGATTCGTCACGCCGTCATGACCGTCCACAAAAAAATGTTGCCGCACGGCGTGAATGACCGTGTTTTCGGCGGGCAAATTGATCGCTTTCGCATTTTTGATGACATCTTGAACATCGTCTTCCGTGATTTCGCGATCGGCGGAAACAACGGTGTGCATGCCGCGATTATTAAAACCGCGGATGTGGCCGCCGCTCACGCCGAGATAAACGCTGCGGATTTCGACATCGGCCATCTGCTCGGCCTCGGACATAGCGGCGCGCAAATCTTCCTCGACCTGTTCGGTGTTGATGATCTCGCCCTTGCGCACGCCGCGAGAACGCGATTGCCCGATGCCGATGATGTTCGGCGCACCGTCGGCGGTTTGTTCGCCGACCACGACACAGATTTTCGCCGTGCCGATTTCGAGTCCCGCTATGATGTTGGAATCGTCAAACATTGTTTCTCCTTGGTCTGATTGTTCTCGCCGGCCGGGGAGTCGCAGTGGGTGCGGCATTCGCCACGACCCAGTTCACCGGCACATTATTCGCCACCGCCAAATCAATGGACGCAATCGTTTTGCCCTGGCGCAAACCCAGGTCGTAAATCTGCCGCCAGCGACGCAATTGCTGATCCAAATCGTCGAGGCCGAAAGTAATCTGGCTGCCCTGCCCCGTCGTCGCGATGACCACGCCCGGCGCGGAAACATCAATGCGCCGCAAATCCACCAGCCCGAACATCGGCGAATGGCTGAACGCGGTCAGCAGTCGCAACGCCGCGTGCAGTTGCGGCGATTCGAGGCGATGGCCGGGTTGCAGTTGAAAAATATTCAAACCGGAAACCACCGGCAATTGCGTGTCCGCCTGCAACAATGGAACCGTGCATTGACGCGGGTCGAGCGGCAGCAATACTTCGCCGTTCGCATCCAATTGAAAAACGGAAATCGCAATGCCGCCCGTCGCATCCGTGCGCGGCACATTGACCTGTGCGATCGGCGTGCGTTCCGTCACACGGATTTTCAGCGATTGCGGCAGCACGCGTTCGACCGAAACCGAATCAATGGCCGAAACCATTTCCAGATTGCGTTTCACGGAGGCAAGATCAAGGGCAATGAGATTCGCGCCGATTTTCACGCCCGCCCAGCGGCGCAATTGTTCCGGCGCGATCACGCCGTCCGTATGGACTTCCACCGTCTGGATCGCGAAATCGGGATTTTCGTAAACAAATTTATCGAGCACAAATTCGCCGCTCCGCCATATTATATATAAGCCGAAAAAAGTGCCGAACACGACCGCGCAGGCGATCGCCACCAAACGGATGCGCGTCGCGCGCACCTGATCCGAACGCAATTTCACGTCCAGTATGTGCCCGCGCCCCACGCGCCGGTTTCGATTTTTATTTTCGCGCTTGAACCACATTTTAATTTTTCATTTCCGCTCCAACGCCAGATCAATCATGCGCTGGCAAAGTTGCGCGTAATTTAATCCCGCCGCCGCCGCCGCTTTCGGCAATAAACTTGTCTCGGTCATGCCGGGCAGCGTGTTCACTTCCAGCACGATCGGTGAACCATCCGCGCGCACCATCACATCCACGCGCGCGTAATCGCGTCCGCCAACGGCTTTGAAGGCGCCGAGCGCGGCGGCTTGAATTTTCTTGGTCGTCGCCGCATCAAAATTTGCCGGGCAAAAATATTCGGTAGCGCCCGCCGTGTATTTATTTTTGTAATCGTAAGTGCCGACTTTCGGACAAATCTCCACGATCGGAAAAACTTCATCACCCACGATCGCCACCGTCGTTTCGCGTCCGACAATTTTCTCCTCAACCAAAACTTCCGAATCAAATTTCAGTGATTCCGTCAATGCGCCCGACCATTCTTCGACGCGTTCCACAAATTGCAAACCCACGCTGGAACCTTGTCGCGACGGTTTCGCGACGAGCGGCGGTGCAAAATTTTTCGGAAACGGAATCTGCGGCGAACTGACCGTCAAAAATTTCGCTGTCGGCACACCGGTCTTGATGCACGCTTCTTTCGTCAGCACTTTGTCGAACGCGATGCGGCTCGCTTCCGCGTCGCAGCCCGTGTAAATCACGCCCAATTTATCCAACTGTTTTTGCACCGTGCCGTCCTCGCCGTAAGTTCCATGCAACGCGAGAAAAACCACGTCCGTCTTCGGCGGCAAAACAAACGTGCCATTTTGCGGATCCACTTCTGAAACTTCATGGCCGAGCGAACGCAACGCCTTCGTGACCGCCGTGCCCGTGCGCAACGAAACTTCGCGTTCCGCGCTCGGCCCGCCCAGCATCACCGCGATGTTCAATTTCTGATTCACCTTGTTTGGTAAATTTACAACCCACAATTTCAACTCCGACAGATTGAGAAATTTGTCATGAACGTTTTTTGGCCACGGATTTTGTTTTGACAACTTTCGGCGATTCCTGCGCCCGGCCAATCTCCTGCGAAACGAGACCCATGCTTGATTCCAGCGTAAAAATCACTTCATTATTCAAGCTGCGCCGATGCACCGCCGCCCGTTTTTTCAAAGCTTCATGCACATCTTTCGGGACACCCTTGAGCGTGATCGATATCATGCCGAAACCATA
The DNA here is from genome assembly GCA_026225155.1 of Verrucomicrobiota bacterium. Classification (GTDB taxonomy): domain Bacteria; phylum Verrucomicrobiota; class Verrucomicrobiia; order Limisphaerales; family UBA11358; genus UBA11358. Next base: position 7,031 of record JAMFSG010000202.1, on the reverse strand, counting down.
GCGCAACCACTTTGGAAGTCAAGCGCAACCATTTTGGTTGCGTTTTGATTTTAACCGCCGATGATCTCGACTTCCGTGTGCAATTCGATTCCGCTCGCCGCTTTGACTTTTGCTTTCAAAAGCGCGATCAAATCCAAAACGTCCTGCGCCGTCGCCTTGCCGTCGTTCACGATGAAATTGCCGTGCTCCTGCGACACCGAAGCGCCGCCGACGCGTGTGCCTTTCAAGCCCATCTCGTCAATCAACCGGCCCGCCGGAATCGTCGGCGGATTTTTGAACGCGCAACCGGCGCTCGGCGCGGCGGGCTGCGACGCCCAGCGTTTCTCGCTGTAAGCCGTCATGCGCTGCCCGATCTCCACCATCGAATCTGGCTTGCCGCGCAGCACGGCACCCAGCGCGATGTATTTTTTCAACGTCGCGCAACTGCGATATTCAACCGCCATGTCATTCGGCACGAACTCACGCACTTCGCCGGCAAAATCCATCACGCGCACCGATTCGACAACATCAAAGGTCGCGCTCGCCATCGCGCCCGCGTTCATGCGCAAAGCCCCGCCAACACTGCCCGGAATGCCTTCGAGAAATTCCATGCCCGCGATGCCATTGCGTCGCGCCTCAACCGCGACATGCTTCAACCGTGCGCCGGCGCCGAAAATCATCCGTTCGCCGTTGATCTCAATTTTGCTGAACATCGGTTGCGCGAGGCAGATCACGACGCCGCGAAAACCGGCATCGCGCACGAGCAGATTTGAACCGCGACCGAGGATGAAAAATTTAATTTTATGCGCGCCACAAAATTTCAACACTGCCGCCAAATCCGCTTCCGAAGCCGGCTCAATGTAAACATCCGCCGGACCACCGACCCGCAAGGTAGTGTGTCTCGCCATCGGCTCGTCACGACGCAACAAGGCTGCGCTTGAAATGAGCGCGGCAAGTTCAGCGGCGAAATTCAACGACGCGGACTTTGCCAAAATATCAGGAACGGACGTCATGTTTCAATGCGCGGTCTTGGTCGAGTGATGCGCACTGCAACCGCAATCATGGCTGTGTTTGTGCGACACCATTTTGCGCCGCGCGCTGAGTTGCAAAATTTCTTCGGCGATCTGTTCCGCCGCTTTCGGCGTGTGCCATTCGGCGAGCGCGGCCTGCATTTTTGCCCGGACGGATTCGTCGGCAACCAGTTCGTTCAAAATGGCCACGACCTGTGCCGGCGTGGTTTTTCTTTGTTCAACAGATTTTGCCGCGCCGGTTTTTACAAATGCCACGGCGTTGAAAGACTGGTGGTTGTCCGCCGAAGTCGGCAGCGGCACGAGCAATGAGGGCAAACGCATCGCGGCCATTTCCGCCAATGATGACGCACCGGAACGGCTCACGCACGCGGTGGCCGCGCCGAGCGCCCGATCCATTTCGGCGAGAAATGGTTTCACGACCGCTTTCATTCCGCAGGCGGCGTAGGCGGCTTTGACTTTTTCAAAATCGTTCGCGCCGGTGAGATGCAGCCATTGCCAGTTTTTTTCGGCGAGCAACGGCAGCGCGGACAAAATCAGTTCGTTCAAACCGCTCGCGCCCTGGCTGCCGCCGACGACCAAAATCGTGGGGAGGTTGGGTTCCAAACCGAGGGCGGTGCGGCAAGTGGATTCTGGATTCTGGATTCTGGATTCTGGGGAAAATTGCGGACGCACGGGCGTGCCGGTGGTCGCGACGGCCTTCATTTTCAGCCGCGCGGCGGCGTCGGGAAAACCGACGAAGGCGGCGTCGGCAAGGTGCGTGAGCAACCGGTTGGCGCGGCCGGGAACGGTGTTGGACTCGTGCAGAAATGTTTTCACGCCGGAAAAATAGGCGGCGAGAATGGGCGGCGCGCTGGTGAATCCGCCCATTGCAAGCACGGCTTGCGGGCGGCGATTTTTGAAAATTTTTTGCGTGGCGCGGAAAGATTTCCAAACGCTTTTCGTGAATGAAAAATAATTCCGGTTTTGCAGGCCGACGGCGGGCAGCGTGAAAATTTCCATGCCGGTTGCGGTTTTTACGGATTGTTGATCCACCTCTTTGGGCGAGATCAACAGCGCAACCTCACAACCGCGCGCACGCAATTGTTCCGCGACGGCGAGTCCGGGAAAGAGATGTCCCCCCGTTCCGCCGCACGCGATGGCGATGAACGGTTTTTTTCCGGTCGAAGAATTCATATTGCCGACGCGGCAAAAGGATTGCGTTTACGTTTGGGGTTTTCCTCGGCGACAAAATCCGACGCGGAAATTCTCGATGGATTCGCACGGCGCGCGACGCTTAATAAAATGCCAACGCACGTCAGCATCGCCAGCAAGTTCGAGCCGCCGTAGCTGATGAACGGCAGCGGCAAACCCTTGTTCGGCAACGCGCTGGTGACGACGCCGATGTTGATCGCGGCCTGCAAACCGATCAACAAAGTGATGCCGGCCGCGAGCATCGTGCCAAACGTTTCGCGCGCGTGCAGCGCAATATAAATTCCGCACAGCACGATGACGACAAACGCAATGACGACGAGCAGCGTGGCGACCAAACCGAGTTCCTCGCCGATGATGGAAAAAATAAAATCCGTGTGATGTTCGGGAACAAACCCATTTTTTTGGCGACCGTTGCCGAGGCCGAGGCCGGTCCAGCCGCCGGAGCCGAGCGCGATCATCGCTTGATAGGCTTGGTAGCCGACGCCGTCTTTGTGTTCTTCCAAATCCCACCAACTGAAAATGCGGCGCATCCGCATCGGGTCATGCAAAATGGAAACGACGAGGCCGAGCGCAGCGAGAATCACGGGCGGCACGATAAATTTCCAACGGACGCCCGCAAGCAACAACATGGAACCGCTGAAGGCGGCGAGAAGAATTGTCGTGCCGCGATCCGGTTCGACGAATATTACGGCGAGCATCGTGGCAATGATGCCCATCGGAAAAACGATGCCCCATTTAAACGTCTGCATGTGCCGTTGAAAACGGTCAACATACCACGCGAGAACAATGAGAAGCGCGAGCTTGCCGAGTTCGGACGGTTGCAAACGCATTCCCGGCAAAATGAACCAGCGATGCGCGCCGTTAATTTTTTTGGTCAAGCCGTGCGGCAGTGGCAGCAAAACTAAAATGAGCAGGACGACTGAAAAAAAGAACAGCGGCCAGGCAATTTTTTTCAGCACTTGATAATCAAGCGAAGTCGCCGTCACGCAGAGGACGCAGCCGAGCACGCACCAGATCAACTGGGATTTCAAATATTGCGCACCGACTTGCGTCATGCTCGAGCTGTAAAGCATCACCAATCCCAGCGCGAGCAGGGCGGCGACGCAAAAGGCCAGAGTTGTGACGGCGACTTTCATCTCAATTTTTCAAAAAGCCAACCGCGTTTTCGCGGAACTTATTTCGTCGGAGCCGGTGTGGCCGAAGCCGGTGTCGTCAGCGTGGGCGGTGTGCTGGAAATCGGCTGCGCAACCGGTGCGGTCGTGTTGTCCGGCACTGGCGCGGATGCCGGCGTCGGTTGAACTGGTGCGGCAGTTGCGGCCTTCACCGGGATATTCAATTTTTTACCAACCTTGATGTGGTTCGGATCCACGTTTGAATTGGCCGCTTCGATGGCTTTGACGCTCACATGAAATTTCTTGGCAATTTTATGCAACGTGTCGCCAGACTTGACGATGTAAGTCGTTTCGCTGCCGGTGTCCGCCGCCGTCGCATCAGCCGTAGCTGCTGCCGGAGTCGCCGTTGCAGATGAACCACCCGCCGGAATGGTCAATTTCTGTTTGACCTTCAGATGTTTGGAATCAACACCCGGATTGGCAGCTTCGAGCGCTTTCAAGCTCACGCCATTTTTCTTGGCGATCTTGCCGAGCGTGTCGCCTGCGACCACGACATATTCGGTTCCGCCGGTTTCAACGGTCGGCGTCACCTGTGGTTGCGGCGGCGTGGGCGGCGTGTTTGTGATGGTCGGCGGAACATAAATAGGCGGTGCCGTATTTGTGTCGGTCGTGAGCGGCGGATTAAGATTCGTGTCAGTGACCGATGAATTGGTGCTCACATCTGGCAACGGATTGAGATCGGTGCTCGTGTCACGTTTGCAACCTTGAATCAGCATCGCGACGAGGCCGGTGACGCCGACGGCGACAATGCAAAACACCGCGAGTTTAAGCCGCGAACGGCGTTGGGTTTGCTGCTCCAGCAAAGAGCCTTTGGGAACGAATGGATTGGGGTTACTCATGGGTGTTGGCGCCGAAGCGTCCTTTCATCGAGGTGGTTTTTTGTTTTTGATTGTTGCGCCGCGAAATTTTCCCTCGAAAAATTTCGTGACGTGTTAAATTATTTTGGTCCGTCAACAGAATGAAGTCGTCGCGGAAATGACCGCCGGTAGAAAAATTGAAATTGCCCGAAAATCCGCCAGCCGTCACGCGCCTCGCTGCTTCTGCGAAAAAAAATAACAACGCCGCGCCCGCCGTGCAAGCAGCAAAGCGCGATTTAGCAATGTTTTTTTGATGTTTCACAAATTTTATTTCACCGCAATTTCAACGTCGCCAGCGCGACGACCGCGCACAGCACGCACAAGATGTAAAACCGCATGACGACCTGCGATTCATACCAGCCTTTTTTTTCAAAATGATGGTGCAGCGGCGCCATCAGAAAAATCCGTTGGCCCGTGCCGGTTTTCAAACGCGTGAACTTAAACCAGCTTTTTTGCAAAATGACCGAAACCGCTTCCGCCACAAAAACGCCGCCCGCAATCACCAGCACAAACGGCTGATGAATCAGCACGGCAACGATTCCAAACGCGCCGCCCAGCGCGAGCGATCCGGTGTCGCCCATGAACACTTGCGCCGGATGGCAGTTGAACCATAAAAATCCCAATCCCGCGCCGATCAACGCCGCGCAAAAAACCGTCAGTTCGCCCGCGCCCGGCACATACGGAATCTGCAAATATTCCGCCGCCTTCACGTTGCCCGCGACGTAGGTAAAAAATAAAAAAACAAAACCTACAATCAACGTGCAGCCGATGGCCAGACCGTCGAGACCGTCCGTCAAATTCACCGCGTTCGAGCTGCCGACAATCGCCAGCAGGACGACCAAAACGCCGATCACCACGCCGACGTGAATCGGATATTTGTAAAATGGCAACATCAGATCCGAAACCAGATTGCTGTGGATAATCTCAAAAGCACTTTTGCTTTTCGGCAAAATCAGCTCGCTGCGCGCCGGTAAATTCCACAGATAAATTCCCACGAACGCTGCGAGCGAAAATTGCACGATCAATTTCACGCGCGGCGGCGTGCCACCACCGCTTTGCTTCAAAATTTTTGCGTAGTCGTCGTAAAACCCCAAACCCGCCAAAACCAAAACCGAGAGCATCGTCAATTCCACTTGCGCGTTCCATTGCGTCCACAACATTGTCGAGATCAGCAGCGCCATGACGATCAAAATTCCGCCCATCGTTGGCGTCCCTTTTTTACTCAACACGCGCGCCTTGAAATCGCCCGCTTCTTCCGCGCGGTCGGCATATTCCTGACCAAATTTCAAATGCTTCAGCCAGCGGATAATTTTCGGTCCGAGCCACCAGCTCAAAATCAAAGCCGTGATCGCCGCGCCCGCCGCGCGCACGGTGATGTAGCGGAACAAACGCAGAAACGACAGCCGCGATTCCCAATCGCTGCCGTGCGCCCAATCCAAAATCCATTGGCTTAGCCAAAATAACATTTCAGTTTTTCTCCGCTTTCAAAGCTTCCGCGATCCGTTCCAATCTTGACGACCGTGACGCTTTCAACAAAACCACGTCGCCGGGTTTCAAAATTTTATGGACGGCGATCACCGCGCCTTCGACATCGGCAAATTCCATCACGCGCGCCAAGCCCGCATCGCGCGCCGCTTTCGCGGTGACTGCGCCCATTTTTCCGACCGTGAACAACTGGCCGAGCTTCGATTCCGCCGCGAATTTTCCGATCTCCGCGTGCGCCGCCGCGCTGTGCGCGCCAAGTTCCGCCATGTCGCCTAGCACCGCCACGCGCCGGCCTTGCAATGGCAGATCGCGCAAGGTTTCCAATGCTGCAATCATCGAATCCGCATTCGCGTTATAGGCGTCGTCCAAGACGCGCACGCCGTTCGCCTCCCAAAATTGCATCCGCATTTTTTGCGGCTGACTTTCCGCCAAACCGCGCTGGATTTCTTCACGGCTCAAACCGAGTTCCGCACCGACGGCGATCGCAAACAGCGCGTTCGTCACTTGATGACGGCCGAGCAAATTGATCCGATATTCGCCCGAAAAATTTTCGTCCGGCGCGGCGACTTGAAACGTCACGCCATTTTTATCCAAACGAATTTTGCCCGCGCGCCAGCCGTTTTTTTCGCCAAAACCAACGCGAACGACTTTTGCTTTTGCGCGTGCGGAAATTTTTTCCATCCATTCGCTGTCGCCGTTCAAAAACAATTTTCCATCGGCTGGTAACAGTTCCGCGAGCCAGCCTTCTTCCTGCGCGACGCCCACGAGGTCGCCAAAAAATTCCAGATGTTCGCGCCCGATGTTCGTGATGATGCCAAATTTAGGCCGAATCATTTTAACGAGCGGCGCGAGTTCGCCCGGATGATTGGTGCCGACTTCCAAAACTGCTGCCTGATGCGATTTTTCCAATTTCAATAACGTCGCCGGCACGCCGATGTCATTGTTAAAACTCGCTTCGCTCCACAGCGTCGAAAATTTCTGGCGCAAAACGGACGCGAGCAATTCTTTCGTCGTCGTCTTGCCGTTTGAGCCGCCGACTGCAACGACGGGTAAATCAAATTGCGCGCGATACGCGGCAGCCAATTTTCCGAACGCGATGCGCACATCGTCCACCGCCAAAACCGTGACCGACAGAACTTTGGATTTTAGACTTTGAACTTTGGACTTTTCGATCACGACCGCCGCGACTTTTTTTGCCGCGACTTCTTCGAGAAAATCGTGGCCGTCGAATTTTTCGCCTTTGATTGCAAAGAACAAATCGCCCGCCCTGGCCGCGCGCGAATCGGTGCAGATATTTTTCACCAAAACGTCGGCAT
>JAMFSG010000201.1 GCA_026225155.1 Verrucomicrobiota bacterium | reverse complement strand
GGTTGGATATTCGGCGTGCTGGGGATTTTCCCCAATGGCGGATTATTGGGTGCATTGATTACTGCGTTTGTTGGCGCGGTGGTGTTGCTGTTGTTGCTCCGGTTAATCAGTGGGAAAAAAGTCTAACTCTAAATTATGCAAAAAATATCAGGACTGATCTGTCTGATCGTCGGCGGTTTGTTGATTTATTGGGGTTACAATATGTCGCAATCGCTGGCGGGGCAGACAAATAACTTCCTTCACGGTTCGCCTGGCCAAAAACCGTTGCTGTGCTACATCGGCGGCGGGATTCTTGTGCTGGTCGGACTCGGCCAAGTGGCGTGGAAAGGAAAATAATCACCCATGAGCGCGCGGCTCGACGTCAAAAAAACTTACAAGCTCTACATCGGCGGAAAATTTCCGCGCAGCGAGAGCGGGCGGTATCTTCCCGCGAAATCCGCCGCCGGCGCTCACCTCGATAATTTTGCCCACGCCTCGCGCAAAGATTTTCGTGATGCCGTCGTCGCCGCGCGCTCTGCTTTTTCCGGTTGGAACAAAGCGTCTGCTTATAATCGCGGACAAATCCTTTATCGCGCCGCCGAAATGCTGCAAAACCGCGCGGGCGAATTGGTTTCTGAAATCGCGCGCTCGACCAATGCTTCCGCTACGAAAGCCAAACGTGAAGTCACGCTCGCAATTGACCGGCTCGTTCATTTCGCGGGTTGGACTGATAAATACTCGCAAGTTTTCAGCAGCGTAAATCCCGTCGCGTCGTCGCATTTTAATTTTACTACGCCCGAACCGACTGGCGTGGTCGTCGTGCTCGCGCCGGACGAACCATCGCTGCTCGCGCTCGTGTCCTTGCTCGCGCCGGTGATTTTGAGCGGCAACACTGCGATCGTCATTGCATCCGAAAAATTTCCGCTGCACGCTGCCACGTTTGCCGAAATACTGGCGACGAGCGATCTGCCCGGCGGCGTGGTGAACATCCTCACCGGCAAACGCGCCGAACTCATTCCGCACATCGCGACGCACATGGACGTGAACGCGATTGTGGACGGAGCAGGGGATTCAACGATCGGCACGCAGTTGCAAGCCGGCGGCGCGACGAACCTCAAGCGCTACGCCGATCACGCGGCCACCGATTGGTTTTCCGAGAAAGTGGAAGACCCGTATTGGATTCTCGACACGGTCGAATTCAAGACCGCGTGGCATCCGATTGGGATTTAATTTCCCGAAATTTCCTGCGGCCCTTTGCCGCCGTTCAGCAAAAATAAAACCGCCATGCGCACGGCGAGTCCGTTCGTGACTTGCTCCAAAATCAGGGAGCGTTCGCAATCGGCGATTTCACTATCAATTTCTACACCGCGATTGATCGGGCCAGGGTGCATGATGAGCGCGTCCTGTTTGGTTTTCGCGAGTCGCGTTTTATTCAGTCCGAAGAGTTGCGTGTATTCGCCGATGCTCGGGAACATCGTTTTGCGCTGGCGTTCGTGCTGGATGCGCAGCAGATGAATGATGTCCGCGTCGCGGATCGCCTCGTCAACATTATGCGTTACGCGACAACCCATTTGCTCAAATGTTTTCGGCACGAGCGTTGAAGGTCCACACAAAGTTACCTTCGCACCGAGTTTGGTGAGCGCCCAAATGTTTGAACGCGCGACGCGGCTATACAAAATGTCGCCGAGAATCGTCACGTTTAGTCCGGCGATTTTTCCTTTGCGTTCGCGGATCGTGAACGCGTCGAGCAACGCTTGCGTTGGATGTTCGTGCGCGCCGTCGCCGGCGTTGATGATGCTGGACTTCACGACGCGCGATAGAAAATGCGCCGCGCCGGACGCGCTGTGGCGGATGACGATGAAGTCCGCATTGAGCGCTTCGAGATTTTTCGCCGTGTCTTTCAGCGTCTCGCCTTTTTTGAACGATGACGCATCGGCGGAAAAATTCACGATGTCGGCGGTTAAGCGTTGTTCGGCCAGTTCAAAACTGATGCGCGTGCGCGTGGACGGTTCGATGAAAAGATTCACGACTGTTTTGCCACGCAGTGCGGGAACTTTTTTGATCGCGCGTTCGCCGACGTTTTTGAACGCGCGCGCCGTGTCGAGCACGGTGGAAATTTCTTCCGCCGTGAGCGATTCGATGTCGAGCAGATGTTTTTTGGTCCAGCTCATTTTCGTTCCAAAGTAACTTCGTCTTTTTCACCAATGCGGACATGAACTTTTTCATTCGCCGCCGTCGGCACGTTTTTGCCGACGAAATCCGCCTTGATCGGTAGTTCGCGATGGCCGCGGTCAATCAGCACCGCGAGTTGAATTTTTTTCGGGCGGCCAAAATCATTGAGCGCATCCATCGCCGCGCGCGTCGTGCGGCCGCTGAACAAAACATCGTCCACGAGCACGACGGTTTTGCCAGTCACGTCGAAGGGCATGACGGTCGGATGAATTTTTGGCGCGGCGCGTTGATCCAAATCGTCGCGGTGCATGGAAACGTCAAGACTTCCAGTTGGAACAGAGTGCTTCCAAATCTCGGAAAGAATTTTTCCCAGCCGCTGCGCGAGTGGAACGCCGCCTTCGGGAATGCCCACCAAAACAACTTCCGCGCTGGCTTCGTTGCGCTCGGCGATTTCGTGCGCGATGCGCGTGAGCGCGCGTTGGATCGCGCCGGCGTCGAGGATGACGGTGGCTTCAGGCATAAAAAAACCGCGAACTACTCCGCCAGGCGGAGCCGATTCGCGTTGTGCGTTTGGCGTTCATATTTTCCTTCGCAGCCTCGCAGGGCGGCGTTAAAGGAGCAAATTTATTTTAGTTCGACGCGGCGGACTGGCGGTTTTTGCGCCAGCTTGAGCGGTGCTTGATGATCCAATCCGTCAGCGCCTGCTCGAAGCCGATATCGCGTCCGGCTTTTTCCGATTCGATCCATTTGTGCCGGAGAATTTCTTCGCGCTCGGCCTGGAACTCGCGGTATAACGAAGAGTTCTTTAGTAAATCATTCGTGGACGATGATTCTTTGGCGGAGTTCGACATAAACGTGAATTCGACGTTAAATCTTTGTGGCAAAACGCGCAACAGAAATTTGAGCGGTGAAATTTTCCGCGTTAAAACGTTTCAACTCAAATTTTTCCGCAACGCTTCTGCAATCTGGATGAACGCTTTTCCCGCCGCGTGATTCGGCGTGGAAACGGTGATGGGCATTCCGCTGTCGCCGCCTTCGCGGATTTCGGTGAAGATCGGGACTTCGCCGAGGAACGGAACTTTTTGGTGCGTAGCTTCGGCTTTGCCGCCGCCGTAACCAAAAATTTCCACGCGCTCGCCGTTTGGCGTGGTGAAATAACTCATGTTTTCCACGATGCCGAGGATCGGCACGTTCACTTTGTTGAACATCGCAATGCCTTTGCGCACGACGCCGAGCGACGCTTCCTGCGGCGTCGTGACGATGACGCCGCCGTCCAGCGGCACGGTCTGGCACAGCGATAATTGCGCGTCGCCCGTGCCTGGCGGCAAATCCACGAGCAGAAAATCCAGGTCGCTCCAATCCACGGACAGCAAAAATTGCTGGATGGTTTTCGTGATCATCGGCCCGCGCCAGACGACCGGTTGATCGTCCGTGACCAACAACCCGATGCTCATCACTTTCACGCCGTGCGCGATCGGCGGCACGAGTTGTTCGGCGGCGTTGACCGTCGGGCGTTCGTGAATGCCCATCATCAACGGAATACTCGGCCCGTAAATGTCGCAATCCAGCAAACCGACTTTCGCGCCGAGATGCGTGAGCGCGCACGCGAGATTCACGGAGCAGGTGGATTTGCCGACGCCGCCTTTGCCGCTGGCGATGGCGATGATGCGTTTCACGCCGGCAACTTTATTTTGGTTCGCGAACGGATTGGTCGGCGCGGCGGAACCGGCAGCCGGTTGGCGCACTTCGACGTGGACATGATTCACGCCCGAGAGATTTTTGAGCACGCGTTCGCTTTCAATTTTTATCAATTGCGCGGCTTCGGGATTTGGCGAAGTCAATTGCATTGTCACGCTCACCGCGCCGTTCGCGGTGGAAACTTCTTTGACGAGGCCGAACGAAACGATGTCGCGCGAATAGCCGGGATATTTCACGGATTTCAACGCGTCTAAAACTGTGTCTTGCGAAAGCATCAGGCGGACAAGTTGCCAGTTTCCCGACCGAAAACAAGCGCGTCCAGACTTGCACCTAATCGAAAATAATGGAAGTATGTCCGTTCGGTTGAAAGATGACTATGACCCAAAAAATTTCCAGCAACGCGGTTGAACCCATCGTCAAACAATTCGGCGCCGTGGAAGCGGCGGCGCAACCCAAATGGCTTGTGCCCGTGCGCAAAGCCGGCCTCGCGAGTTTTGCCGATCAAGGTTTTCCAACGTTGAGCGACGAAGACTGGCGTTTCACGAACGTCGCGCCGATTGCGCAACTGCCGTTTCAGCTTGCGCGCGAAATCGCCGTGAATGGCGCGGAAACGAAATTGTTGGACGAAGCCGTTTTTACTAAATTGTCCGGCAACCGGTTGGTGTTCGTGAATGGTTTTTTCTCTGCAAAACTTTCGACGCTGAAATCGGTTCCCGGTGGCGTGCGGATTGAAAGTCTGGCCGCAACGCTTGCGAAAGATTCTGCGCTCATCGAAAAACATCTCGGCCAATATGCGCGCACAAATGGCAACGCTTTTGCCGCGATGAACCAGGCTTTTTTCTCCGACGGCGCATTTATTTTTGTGCCGCATGGCGTCGAAGTCGCCGAGCCGGTTCAGTTGATTTACATTTCGTCGGCGAAACAAAATGGCGAAACGATTTTGCCGCGCAATTTGATCATCGCCGAGGCGAACAGCAAAATTTCCGTCGTGGAAAGTTATATCAGCACCGGCAACGTCGCGTATTTCACGAACGCGGTGACGGAAATTCTCGCGGGCGAAAACGCGTCGGTCGAGCACATCAAATTACAAGACGAAGCGGCGGACGCGTTTCACATCGCGACGATTGCCGGCGAATTCGGTCGCACGAGCAATGTCAGCGTTCATTCGTTCGCGCTCGGTGCAAAATTGTCGCGCACGAACATTCGCACGAAACTTGCCGGCGAAGGTTTGGAATGCGTGCTGAACGGACTTTATCTCACGCGCAACGAACAGCTCGCGGATCATCACATGATCGTCGAGCACGCGCAGCCGCATTGCGCGAGCCACGAATATTTCAACGGCATTTTGGACGACAAATCGAAGGGCGTTTTTCACGGCCGCATTTACGTCCATCCGATCGCGCAGAAAACTGACGCGAAGCAGACGAACAAAAATTTGTTGTTGTCCGACGACGCGACGGCGGACACGAAACCGCAATTGGAAATTTACGCGGACGATGTGAAATGCACGCACGGCGCGACGATCGGCCAGTTGAACGATGAGAGCGTTTTTTATCTGCGTTCGCGCGGCCTTGACACGGAAACGGCGAAGCGCATGTTGATCCACGCGTTTGCCGGCGAAATCATCGAGCGCATCAAATGCGAACCCGCGCGCGTGGAAATTGACAAGCTCGTGTGGGATCGCCTCGAGGCGAACCATCATTTGGCGGGGAAATAAATTAGGAAGGCAGGAATTCAGGAATTTTCCTGCGTTCATGTTTTCCTTATTAAATTTTTATGTTCGACGACGTCAACGACCTTTATCAGCAGGTCATTCTTGACCACTGCAAGCAGCCGCGGAATTTCCACGAAATGCCGCAGTGCAGTTGCTCTGCGCAAGGCCGCAATCCGATCTGCGGCGACAATCTGAAATTATTTCTTACGCTCGACGGCGACGTCATCAAGGACGCGAGCTTCACCGGGTCCGGCTGTTGCATCTCGAAAGCGTCCGCGTCGTTGCTGACGGAAAACGTCAAAGGCAAAACCAAAACCGAGGCGGAAAAAACGTTCGAGCAAGTGCGCGAAATGGTCACGACCGGCCAAGTCAACGGCGACGTCGGAAAACTCGCCGTGTTCGCAGGCGTCCACAAATATCCCGCACGCGTGAAATGCGCGATCCTCTCGTGGCACGCTTTGATTGGTGCTCTGAAAGGCGAGGCTGCGCCGGTCAGCACGGAGTCGGAGCAAAATTAATTTTTGCATGGACGAGCGCGAGCCAATTCTTTCGGTCGCATTCTTCCGAACTGAAACCGGACGCGAGCCGGTTCGCGAATGGCTGAAATCTTTGCCGCGTGACGAACGGCGGATTCTTGGCGAGGACATCAAGACCGTTCAGTTTGGCTGGCCGTTGGGAATGCCGTTGGTGCGAAAACTTGTCGCCGGATTGTGGGAAGTCCGCTCGCGTTTGCCCGGACGCATTGCGCGTGTCACATTCACTGCCGATGCTGGGCAGATGGTTTTGCTGCACGGCTTCATCAAGAAGTCGCAGAAAACTCCGGTGGAAGATTTGGAACTGGCGAAGAACCGGTTGCGGCTGTTAAAGTAAGGTTATGAACAGAAAACATATTGGTTCCGATTTGGACGATTTTCTGAAGCAGGAAAATTTGCTGGCGGAATGCGAAGCCGGTGCGCTTCAACGTGTCGTGACCTGGCAGCTTGCGCAGGAAATGAAACGCCGCCGGATTACGCGCGCCAAACTGGCGAGTCGCATGAAAACCAGCAGCGTGGCGTTGAACGGTCTTTTTTCGGGAAACGATGCCACGGTGTCGCTGCAGCTTTTGGAGCAGGCGGCTTTGGCTTTGGGCAGAAGGCTCAAAGTTGAACTCGCCTGACTTTGGTGCATTTTGGGTAATTGAATTGAAATAATTTTTATGAGTTCCGAACAAAAAATTCTGGTGCGCGACGTCGAGGCTTCCGTCGTTCCCATCGGCACGAAAGTCACGCTGCAAAAAGGCGAGACCGCGCATATCACGCAATCGCTCGGCGGCACTTACACCGTGATCGTCAACGGCAACATGTTCCGCATCGAATCGAAAGACGCCGACGCGCTGGGCATCGAAGTCGTGGCCACGCCTGTTTCTACCACGACGGCGACCGGCCCGTTGACGCAAGAACAGCTCGAGAAAAAAGTCTGGGAATCGCTCAAGACCTGTTACGACCCGGAAATTCCCGTGAATATCGTTGACCTCGGCTTGATCTACGATTGTCACCTGACGCCCGCCGGTGAAAATAATTTCAAAGCCGACGTGAAAATGACTTTGACCGCGCCTGGTTGCGGCATGGGGCCGGTGCTCGCGCAGGACGTGCAAAACAAACTGCTCTCGCTCGAACCGATTGACGAAGCGAACGTCGAACTCGTCTGGGATCCGCCGTGGAACCAAGGCATGATGACCGAGGCGGCAAAGCTGCAGCTCGGGTTGTTGTAACTTGCTGCCATAAAAATTCTGCATTAGTGTGGCAACATGATTACGGTTGAAAAAACAGACGTTGATTTGCGCGTCACGATTTCCAAGGACGCCGTGCCGCCGAAACGCCTGAATGCGTTGCTAGACTGGCTGCGGCTCGAAGAATTGGCGCAGCGCAGCCGTTTGACCGAGGCGGACGCCGACCGTCTGGCTGATGAATTGAAAGCTGGCTGGTGGGCGGCGAATAAAGACCGGCTCATTCCGTCGTCTGAACGATGAACAGGGATTGCGTCATTGTTGACGCGAACATCGCGTTCAAATGCCTCGTCACCGGGCGTGGCGGTTTGCGCGAACGGCTCGGCCCCGGTGGCTATCCGCAATTGTTCACGCCGCGATTTCTTTTTGTTGAACTGTTCAAGCACAAGGAACGATTGATTCACGCCAGCGGTTTGCCGGAGGAAGATTTATTGGCCGGACTTCACACGTTGCTGAACCAGTTGACTTTCGTTCACGAGGCGGACATTTCGATTGAAGTCTGGATCAGGGCTTTTCGCCTCTGCAAAGGAATTGATGCCAAGGACACGCCGTATGTGGCTTTGACTTTGC
>JAMFSG010000200.1 GCA_026225155.1 Verrucomicrobiota bacterium | reverse complement strand
GATTACGTCGGCACTTGGGGGCCGGCGATTTTGGGTCACGCGCATCCGAAAATTATTTCGGCAATCAAAACGGCGGCGGATTTTGGAACCAGCTTTGGGATTCCGAATCCGTTGGAAGTCAAAATGGCCAAACTCATTTGCGAACTCGTGCCGAGCGTGCAAAAAGTTCGCATGACGAATTCCGGCACGGAAGCGTGCATGAGCGCGATCCGGCTGGCGCGCGGATTCACGAAGCGCGACAAGATCATCAAGTTCGACGGCTGTTATCACGGCCACGCAGATTCACTTTTGGTGAAAGCCGGTTCCGGCGCGCTGACGTTTGGCCATCCTGACAGCGCGGGCGTGCCGGCGTCGTTCACGCAACACACGATCGTCGCGCCGTTCAATGACATTGATGCGGTGAAAGAAATTTTTGCCGCGAACAAAAATGAAATCGCCGGCATCATCGTCGAGCCGGTTCCGGGCAATGCCGGTTTGTATCTGCCGAAAAAAGGTTATCTGGAATTTTTGCGCGAGATCACGCAAGCAAACGGCGCGCTGTTGATTTTCGACGAAGTGATGACGGGATTTCGTCTGGCGAAAGGCGGCGCGCAGGAACGGTTCAAAATTTCGCCGGACTTGAGTTGCTTCGGCAAAATTATCGGCGGCGGTTTGCCGGTCGGCGCATTTGGCGGCCGCGCGGAGATCATGGATCGGCTCGCGCCGCTCGGTCCGGTTTATCAAGCGGGAACATTGAGCGGCAATCCGTTGGCGATGGCGGCGGGCATCGCGGCGCTGGAAGAATTGCAATTCATCGGCGCATATTGCGCATTGGAAGAACTCGGCGAGCAACTTGAAGCGGGAATGCGCGACGCGGCAAAATCGGCAAAAATACCGATTCAATTCAATAGTTGCGGCTCAATGTTCTGTGGCTATTTCACGGGCGAGCCGGTCCACAATCTGGCGGATGCGCTGAAAAGCGACCGCGAACGGTTCAAGAAATTTTTCCATGGGATGCTGGACGAAGGGATTTATCTCGCGCCGTCGCAATTCGAGGCGGGATTTATTTCCACGGCGCATTCACCGGCGGACATTGAAAAAACCATCGGCGCGGCGGCGAAGGTGTTGCGGACACTGTAACCTTTCAATTGGACAGGCGTCTGTCTCACTGTCCACCGCGTCAAAATGACGGCTGGAATTTACAACTCAATAAACACTATGAAACTGAACAAAACATTGGCTCTTGCCGCGCTGGTTGCCGGCAGCCTGTTCGCTGGCAGCGCGGCTGTCCAGGCGCAGGATTCCACCAACACACCTTCTGTCAATACGCCCGCACCGGGCGCGGCGCGTCCGCGTGGTTTGAACATCGAGGCGGTCACCAAACAGTTGAATTTGACCGATGACCAAAAGCCGAAGGTCAAAACGGTGCTGGATGACTTGCAGCAAAAAACCAGAGATTTGCGCGCGGACACGAGCCTTTCGGCGGAAGACAAACGCGCCAAGAACAAAGAACTTCGTGAAGGCGCGAATGCGAAGTTGAAAGACATTCTGACGCCTGAACAATACACCAAGTGGGAAAAAATCGGCCAAGGTCGTCGCCCGCGTCCAACGCCCGCGCCATCCACGGACGGCACACCTTCGACCAACGCCCCGGCGCAGTGAATTAAAAGATAATTTGTGGGGAGCAACAAAAGGAGCGGCCATGTGCCGTTCCTTTTTTCGTTGCCGGTGTTTGCAGATTGCGATTGAGCCGGACGCTTGGCGCGATTACTGTGATGGCGTTGCGCGCGTAGCTCAATTGGATAGAGCGTCGGTCTCCGAAGCCGAAGGTTGTGGGTTCGACCCCCGCCGCGCGCACCAGCGTTTTACTTCGGTCAGCTGCTGTCCATCGCTTCCCGCGGCGGAAAGTTTTTAGACCGGTCGCAGCAATGGTTTTTCCGGCTGGCGATGCGGTGGATGACGGCGATCTCACCGCTTTCACAGTTCAATTCTGAAATCAAAATCAGGCGCAACGAACCGCACTTGAGGCACCTGACATTGAAGCAACGGAAG
>JAMFSG010000199.1 GCA_026225155.1 Verrucomicrobiota bacterium | reverse complement strand
TGACGTGCCGAAGCAGGATTATTTCGCCGATTTTTTCAAACCGTCGAACACGGAAATTTCCACCACGACTGCATTCGTCAGCACGATCAGAACTTTGCTCCGCCACAAAGGCATCGGCAAAAATATCGTGCCGATCATTCCCGACGAAGCGCGCACGTTCGGTCTCGATGCGCTGTTCCGTGACTTCGGAATTTACTCGTCCAAAGGCCAGCTTTACGAGCCGGTGGACAAGGCGTCGCTGCTGTATTATCACGAAGCGAAGGACGGACAGATTTTGGAAGAAGGCATCAGCGAAGCCGGTTCGATGGCGTCGTTCATCGCCGCCGGCACGAGCTACGCCACGCACGGTGTGCCAATGATTCCGTTCTATATTTATTATTCGATGTTCGGTTTGCAACGCGTCGGCGATCAATTCTGGCTCGCGGGCGACATCAAGGCGAAAGGCTTTTTGCTCGGCGCGACCGCTGGCCGCACGACGCTCAACGGCGAAGGCTTGCAACATCAAGACGGCCACAGCTTGCTGCACGCGAGCACGATTCCGACGTGTCTGCCTTACGATCCCGCGTTCAGCTACGAACTCGCGGTCATCGTCGCGGACGGTTTGCGCCGGATGTATGTCGAAGGCGAGGAAATTTTTTATTACCTCTCGCTCTACAACGAAAATTATACGATGCCCGCGATGCCTCCGGGCGTTGAAGATGGCATTCTGAAAGGCTTGTATAAATTCAAGTCCGGCGTGGAAGGCAAAAAAATCAAGGCGCACATTTTCGGCAGCGGCACGATCATTCAATCTGCTATCAAGGCACAGCAGATCCTTGAAAAATACGATGTGAGCGCCGATGTCTGGAGCGCGACCAGCTACAAATTGCTGCGCACGGACGCGATCCGTTGCCAGCGTTGGAACATGTTGCACCCGACCGAAACGCCGAAGAAAAATTACGTCGAGACGTTGCTTGCGAAAGAGCAGGGAACATTTGTCTCGGTCTCTGACAACATCCGCACCGTCGCCGATCAAATCGCGCCGTGGGTTCCCGGCGGATTATTCACGCTCGGCACGGACGGTTTTGGTCGCAGCGACACGCGCACGCGTTTGCGCCGCTTCTTCGGCGTGGATGTTGAATCCACTGTCATCGGCACGCTCTACGCGCTCGCGGAAAAAAATCTCATCGGCCGCGAAGTCGTCGCCCAAGCAATCAAAGACCTCGGCGTGGATCCCGAAAAAATCCAGCCGCAACTCCTTTGATGGTTCGAAATTAGATCGCCAAAAAAAACCGGCTGCATTCACTTGCAGCCAGTTTTTTATTTCGTCATCGCCGGGCGCGGACGCGGTTTGTGAAACGCAAAAATATCCGTTTGATGCCGGTTGCCGGATTTGGTCGAGTGCAGACCATTGATGCCAAAAGCCGGGCTGTTCAGGCGGTCGCAGGCTTTGCCGGTTTTGATTTCTTCCACGAGATCGGCGACGCTCTGCAAAATGCGCGTCGGTTGATAAACGTAATCACCGATGTTTTCCAATTGCGTTGAACCGCTTAAAACAAGATACGAATGCAGCCCCGCTTCCACCGCGCCACGAATATCCGTTTCCATCGTGTCGCCGATCATCACGATATTTTCCGGCGTGCCCAGCGCAAGGTCGGCGAGTTTCTTGCACGCGCGATGGAACATATAGCCGTTCGGCTTGCCCAAATAATACGCGCGGCGACCACTGCTGGCTTCGAGAAACGCCGCCGTCGCGCCCGCGCCGGGACGCGTTTTTTCGCTGGAAACCGGACACCAATTATCGGGATTCGTCGCGAGCAGACGCGCGCCGCGCTCGATGCATTCGTGCGCCTTCGCCAACCGTTCCATCGTCGCCGCGCCTTCGCCCACCACGACGTAATGCGGACGGATCGCGTCATTGGCGATCTTGCGTTCGTGCAATGCGGTGAGCAAACCGCCTTCGCCGATGACGAATACGGTGCATTCCGGATCGTTCTCCGTAAGAAATTCCGCCGTGTTCATTGCTGAAGTGTAAAAATGTTTTGCCGCCAATCCCGGCACGCCGAGATGTTTCAAACGCACCGCCAGATCTTCCGGCGTCGGCGCGGAATTGTTCGTGAGAAAAAGAAATGGCGTGCCGGTGGCAAGCAGTTGGTGAACGAAATCTGCGGCACCGGAAATCAGCCGGTTCTCGCGGTAAATCACGCCGTCCATGTCAATCAAATAGCCTGTTTTCATAATGAATAAAATTTGGATTAATCCCTATTCAACAAATGAATGCTGGCAAATGAACGCCATTGGGAATGGGCGTGAAATTCGCTTTCACGA
>JAMFSG010000198.1 GCA_026225155.1 Verrucomicrobiota bacterium | reverse complement strand
GTCGCCATTTTATTCGCCGGAATTTTCACGACGATGATGCCGGCGCTCGCGTGGCTGGATCAAAATGCGACTTCGCTGCTCGGCCAAAATCCGTCGCCGGGAATTTTTTACTGGGGCACCGGCGGATTGTCCGCCGTTTTGGACAACGCGCCGACGTTCCTCGGTTTTTTGAGCGCATTGCGCGGGCAAAATCCCGGCGTGGAAATTTTGCAACTGTTGTCGCAACATCCGGCGCACATTTTGGCCATCAGCCTCGGCGCGGTTTTTTTCGGCGCAGCAACTTACATCGGCAACGGCCCGAATTTCATGGTCAAGGCGGTGGCGGAACAGAATGGCGTGAAAACGCCTTCGTTTCTGGAATTTGTCTGGAAATTCTCCCTGCCGTTTTTGCTGCCGGTCTTGGTGGTCGTCTGGCGGTGCTTTTTTTGCGATTGAAATCCGCCGTTGAGAAAATTTACGGCGGCGACCGATCATTTAGCGATTTCAAAAAACCTGCCGGGACGTTAATCTTTTCGCCTTGAAAATCGGCCTGCTTCAACTGAATCCGACGATCGGCGATTTTACGGCCAACCGTGAAAAACTGGTTTCCGCCTACGCCGAAGCCGTCGCGCGCGGCGCGGAATTCATTCTCGCGCCGGAACTTTTTCTCTGCGGTTATCCGCCGCGCGATTTGCTTTTGCGCGATGATTTTATTGAAGCCAATCTTGCCGCGCTCGAAGAAACCGCAAAACAAACCGGCAATGTTCCGCTGTGCGTCGGTTTCGTTGAAAAAAATTCCGAACGTCCGGGGCGCGCGTTGAAAAATTCCGCCGCCGTTTTGCAGAACGGGAAAATCGTCTGGCGCATGACGAAAAGTTTGCTGCCGACTTACGACGTTTTTGACGAGGACCGTTATTTTGAGCCGGCCAAAAAAGTCGAGCCGTTCGTTTTCAATGGCAAAAAAATCGGCCTCACGATTTGCGAGGATATTTGGAACGACGAAGATTTCTGGCCGGAGCGTTTGTATTGGCGCGATCCGGTGCGCGAATTGATTGCGCAGGGCGCGGAAATCATTCTCAACATTTCCGCGTCGCCGTGGTGCGATGGCAAAGAGAAAACGCGGTTGGAAATGCTGCGTCGCGTCGCGCGCGATGAAAAAATCCCGCTCGCGCAGGTAAATGCCGTCGGCGCGAATGACGAATTGATCTTTGACGGCCACAGTGTTGCGCTGGATGCGCGCGGCGAAATTCTGGCATTGGGAAAAGGTTTTGCGGAAGACATTTTGGTCGTGGATCTTCGACAAAGCGGAAAGCGGAAAGCGGAAAGCGGAAACGAATTTCCGCCGCGCGAGGAACTTTTATTTTCCGCACTGTCGCTCGGCGTGCGCGATTATGTCCGCAAATGCGGCTTCAAGTCGGTCGTCATCGGTTTGTCGGGCGGCATTGATTCCGCGCTGGTCGCGGCGATTGCGACCGATGCGCTGGGCGCGGAAAATGTTTTCGGCGTGGCGATGCCGGCACGTTATTCGAGCAGCGGCAGTTTGACGGATGCGGCCGCGCTCGCAAAAAATCTTGGTCTGCGTTACGAAGTTTTGCCGGTCGAACCGGTTTTTAATTCAGTTGAAAAGCAGCTCGAAAATGTTTTTGCGGGAACGAAGCCAAACGAAGCGGAAGAAAATATCCAATCGCGTTTGCGCGGCGTCACCTTGATGGCGTTGTCGAATAAATTTGGCGCGCTGGTGTTGACGACGGGCAACAAGTCGGAGATGGCCGTGGGATATTGCACGCTTTACGGCGACATGAATGGCGCGCTCGCGCCGATCGCGGATGTATCAAAAACGGACGTGTATAAAATCGCGCGCTGGGTGAACCGTGAAAAAAACATCATTCCGACCGAAACAATCTCGAAACCTCCGAGCGCGGAATTACGTCTAAACCAAAAGGATCAGGATTCGTTGCCGGAATACGATGTTTTGGATGCGATTCTTGATTTTTTTATTGTTAAAAACTTGAGTGCGACGGAAATTGTGGCGCACGGTTTTGATGCCCGAGTGGTCAACGATATCGTGAACAAGGTGAATTTTTCGGAATTCAAACGCCGACAAGCCGCACCGGGCTTGAAGGTTTCGATGCTGGCGTTTGGCATGGGGCGGCGGATTCCGGTGGCGCAGAGATTTCGGGCTGGGCACAAATAATGCTCACTATTTCGGCAGAAAATGGCGGCGGGCGGGAATAACTTCTGGAGGCGGGGCAGCGGGAAATTGGAAGGGATGCGGGAGTGAAAATATATCATCGTAAATTATTACGGTTCATGCTGGCGGGCGCACCGGCTTTTTTGGTGGCCGTGCCTTTGAACTATCTGCTCGTCCACCAGTTGACGATGGGCAAACCGGCCGCCTACGCCATCGTGTTGACACTGCAAACGACGGTTAATTTTTTTATCTGCCGCGCGTTTGTCTTTCAAAGCCGCGGGCCGGAGAGCCTGCTGAAAAGTTTTCTCATTTTCTTCAACGGGATCGCTTTATTCCGGCTGGCGGACTGGCTGGTTTATACCACACTGACCAATTTGATCGGGCTGCCGTTTTTGGCGGTGCAACTTTTCAACGTCGCGCTGTTCGCGTTGTTGAAGTTTGAATTTGCGCGACGCGTCTTTGAGCGTGAAAAAGCCGAATGAAACTGATCATCCAGATCCCCAGTTTCAACGAGGAACAAACGCTGGCGCAAACCATCGAAGAACTGCCGCGGTTCATTCCAGGGATCAGCGAGATCGAGATTTTGGTGGTGGACGATGGCAGCACCGACCGGACGGTGGACGTGGCGCGGGCGGCGGGCGCACATCATGTGTTGCACTTGGAAACGAACCGCGGTCTGGCGCGCGCTTTTTCCCTGGGTGTGGAACGGGCGCTGGCCTTGGGCGCGGACGTGGTGGTGAACACGGATGCGGACAATCAATATCGCGCCGAAGACATCGCGCTTTTGGTGGAACCGATTCTTCAGCGGCGCGCCGACATGGTGATCGGTTGCCGGCCGATCATTGACCATCCGGAATTCGGCCCGGCGAAAAAATTATTGCAACTGCTCGGCAGTGAAACATTGCGGATGATTTCCAAAACCACGGTGCGTGACGCGGCGTCGGGGTTTCGCGCTTTTTCACAGGAAGCCTGTATGCGGCTCTATATCCATTCGCGTTTTTCCTATTGCATGGAAACGCTGATCCAGGCGGGCAATTCCCACCTGCGAGTGGAATCAGTGAACATCCGCGTCAATCCGCAAACGCGCCCGTCGCGGCTTTTCAAATCCGTCCCCGAGTATGTGAAGAAATCCGGCGGCACGATTCTGGCGATGTTCATCCTGTATCGTCCCGGACGTTTTTTCGGCTTGCTGGGTTCCTTTTGCCTGACAGGAGCGCTGGTAATCGGCGTAAGGTTTTTAGGCGTGACGTATGTGAATCCGCCGCCGGTTCCCTCCATCACTTATCATGTGCCGTCGTTGATATTTTTGGCGATCCTTGCTATCAGCGGCGTGCTGTTGCTGGCGTTGGGGGTCATCGGCGAATTGATCCGGTCGCAACGCCGGCTGACGGAAGAAACGCTTTTTCAATTGCGGCGGCAAGGCGCGGCGCAGGCGACGCAATCCGCGAAAAAAATTTCCGGCAAAGTTTTGAACGGCATTTCCCCCGATCCTGCTTACCAGGGCGATGGCCAAATGCGGGTCGCTGCGTGATTGTGAATTTTCTTAACGTGATGGCAGGCTAACGCCGTTCGTCAAACCGGCAAGGCGGTATAATTTCCACGTCTCTGCGCCGCCGGACAAGGTGCTCGTATAATCGCGCTGGCTGGCCAGTTCATAATCGCCGCCTTTCTCCAGATAACCGCAAAGTTCGGGATATTCTTGAACGGCCAACGCATCCGTCACGACGTAATGCGCGGCCAGATGATTCAAATCGGCGGGTGAAGAATGCGGCGGCAAAAATAATAATTCGCGGTTCAACGCGTAAGGCCGGAACAACGGCAGCAATGGCCGATCCTGCCAAATCAACACCACCGCCCGCCGTTCGCCGTCCGGAATGGCGCGCATAAGATCTTCGCCCGCCGTCGCGCGTTCGGAAAATTGCCGGTAAATTTTTATCTGCGTCGCGAACTTGTCGAATCGCGGCGACCCGGCCAATTCTTCCTGCACGAAGCGAGCCGGCCAAAGCGGATGGCTCGGCGCGAGCACGACAGAAATTACGCCGCTTGCGAGGCATAAATATAAACTCCATTTCAAGGTTGCAGGTTTCATCCAGTTCCAGCCGGCCAGCGCCAGCGGCAGTCCGAAATAGAGAAAGCCGCAATAGGCGCGGCCGGAACCTCCGGAAACAAAATGTGACAAGCCCAACCCGATACAAATAACTCCGGCCAGCGCCGCTGCCGACTGCCATGATCGCCACATTTTGGAATCACGGCGGAATGCCACGATCATTCCCGCAGCGAACAAAATGGAGGTCACCAATCCCAACGCCGCGCTGTCTTCCAAAGCCAGCAGACCGCACCGAAGATTAAAACGCGGGACGGTCTTTTTCAGCTCCGAATCATCAACCAGCCGGTCCATTTTTTTATTGATCATCAACGCGAACGGATTGACGGGCGGTTGTAGATTTTGTTCCACGATCATCACTGTCCCCAAGGCAATATTCCACGCCGGACTTTTGCCTTTCCTGGAATAATCCTGGCCCGGCCCGCCCCAGGTGGCATAAGTCTGATGATTCAATATGAAGCTGGGCGTGGGCGAGCAGAGCAGCCAGACCGGCAACAATAACGGCAGCCAAATCCAGCCAAATGCCCGCCACGGTTTTGATGGTGAAACAAAAAACCAGACTGCCAGCGGCAATCCGAACACGGCGAAATGCGGCTTGGTGCCTGCGGCGATGCAAAAGCTCAACACCGCCCAATTGATTTCACGTCCGTTCCGTGTCCGTTCAAAATTCATGACGAAGCGCAACGCCAGCAAAGCCAGCGTGCCGGCGAAAAGATCATTGGCCGAGCTCGCGCTTTGGAGGATGGCAAAAGTGGAAGTGCTGGCGATGAAAGCCATCGCTTTGGATTTTTTATCGTTGCCGCAGAGTTCAAACGCCCAATCGTAAGCCATCAGATAAAGCACAATCCAACTGGCAAAAGTCCAGAACCAGACCAGCCGGTCGTGGGCAAACTGCACCAGCGGAATCGTGGCAAGTTCCCACGTCTGCGGCATATAATTCAACCGGTCTTCCGCGGAGGCAAAATGTCGAAGGCTGTCATGTTGCAGCCACGCAAAAATCCGCGGCAGCCGATACGTCAACGAATCCAGCATCGTGGGCAGATAAAGCCACTGGCAAAGCAGCACCAGGACGATCAACAAAATGAATGGCCAGAACGCCAGCGGTTGGAAAATGCCGTTTCGGAAATCTGTCTTCGGGCCGGCCCAACGCCGGGCGAAAATCACGGCGGCGATTATTCCCGGCAGACTGAAAATTCCCAGCCAGCGCAGTTCATGAATTCCGCTCAACGCCCAGCCGGTGACGGCAAGATACGCAATCGTAAAAACAAACGCCTTGATGAATGCCGCCCGGCTGCCGTAAGTGTCAGACATACAATAAAATAGGCGGTAAGATGAACCGGACGAAGCGGCCAAGTCAAAGTTTCTTTGGTCAGGGGGCGCGAAATTTTTTACAGGTCACGCGACAAGCATGATTTGCAAATCATGCCGCCGGATGTTAAAAAATGCGCGGTGAAATTTTCGATCATCACGCCCAGTTTCCGCAATTCTGAGTGGCTGAAATTGTGCATCGCTTCCGTGGCCGACCAGCAAGGTGTCGAGTCCGAACACCTCGTGCAGGATTCCTGCTCGGATGATGGGACGCAGGAATGGTTGCCGCGCGATCCGCGCGTGCAGGCGTTCATCGAAAAGGACAGCGGCATGTATGATGCCGTCAATCGTGGTTACCGGCGCGCGACGGGCGACATCCTGGCTTACCTGAATTGTGACGAACAATACCTGCCCGGCGCGTTGAAAGCCGTCCACGATTTTTTTGCACAAAATCCCCAAGTCGAAGTCTTGCTGGCCGGCAGCATCGTCACCGACGGCGAAGGGAAATATATTTGCCATCGCCACGCGCTGGTTCCCAATCGGCGCCATGTCTGGTTCCGGTTTTCTGCGCTGACCAGTTCCATTTTCATCCGGCGCAAAGTCATCCATGAACGCGGAATTTATTTTGACACGAAATGGCGCGACCTCGGGGATTTTCACTGGGTGATGACGTTGATGAAAAACAACGTCCCGATCCAGGCGCGGAATTTTTTCACTTCTGTCTTTGCCGACACCGGTGAAAACATGAACTTGAAACCGAACGCCATCCGCGAAATGAAGGAGATGGCCGCGATGATTCCACCGTGGGTGCGCCGTTTGAAGCGGCTGTGGATTTTCAACCACCGGTTGCGGCGGATCCGCGCGGGCCATTTCAATGTGCCAGCTACGAGCTACGATATTTACACCAAAAAAAGCCCGGCGCGGCGCGTGGAATTTCTGGTGTCGAAACCAACGGCGGTCTGGTGGAACCGAACATGAAAGTTTTGCTTTCAGCCTATTCCTGTTTCCCGTCCAAATCGTCCGAGGCCGGCAACGCCTGGCGCGCGGTCAACGAGGCGGTGCGCGACCACGAAGTCTGGGCGGTCATCGCCGACGCCTATGACCATCGTGAATTGACCGAGCCATTTCTCGCGAAAAATCCGCTGCCGAATTTTCATCCTATCTTTTACAAAATGCCGCCGGGCATCCAATGGATCAGCAAACGTCCGTCCATTTCCTCGATTTATTATCATCTCTGGCAGGAAAAATTGCGCCAACGCGTGATTGAATTGCACAAAAAAGTGAAATTCGATCTCGTGCATCATGTCACGTTTGGCCGTTATTGGTCGCCGAGCGGATTGCGTGTGCTGGATTTGCCGTTCATCTGGGGGCCGGTCGGCGCCGCTGAAACGCCGCCGCGCCCGTTCGTCAGCGAACTGCCGTTGCGCTACAAATTTTTCGAGGCCGCACGCGATACGGCGCGCAATTTTTGCGAACGCACTTCATCCCTGCGCGATACGGCGCGCGCCGCGACCATCGCCATCGGCGTCACGCGTGAAAGTTGCGACGCCCTCCGCCGGCTCGGCGCGCGGCGTGTAGAACAAATGCCGCAACTCGCGTTGACGGATGAAGATCTGGCTCAATTCGCGGCGCTGCCCGATCCCGCGCCCGGCCCGTTGCGCACCATCTGCGTCGGCCGCCATCTGCATTGGAAAGGTTTTCATCTCGCCATCCGTGCGTTCGCACAATTCGCCAAAAAAAATTCCGACGCGGAATTATGGATTGTCAACGACGGTCCGTTCCGCGGCGAACTGGAAAAAACCGCCGCGCAAACCGGCGTCGCCGCGCGCGTGAAATTTCTCGGCACGCTGCCAAAATACGCGGACGTTTTGGAAAAACTCGGCCAGTCGCACGTCTTGTTGCATCCGGCGTTGCACGAAGGATTCGGCAACGTCTGCCTTGAAGCGATGGCCGCCGGCCGGCCCGTCGCGTGTCTGGACATCGGCGGCCCCGCTTCGCAGATCACGCCGGAAACCGGCTTTGCCGCACCCGCGACCAATCCGGCGGAAGCCGTCGCCGCGCTCGCCAATTTTCTGGAAAAAATTGACCGCGACCGCGCGTTGCTCGCCCGCATGTCCGCCGCCGCCCGCGCCCATGTGCAAAAAAATTTCACCATGCGCCAGTTCAACGAACGGATGCGGATATTTTATGCCGAAGCGAAAGAACTACATCGCGCCGGAAAGATCGGATAATGAGAGAAAACGATTATGTGGACAATGAAGCGCTCTGGGAACCTCTTAAGATTTTGATTCTACATTTGAGCTGGCCGCACTGCGTCTCGTAAAATACCAATCGCGATGTCTCGTTCCAAGAAATTTACTCATGCGGTGGCGTCCAGCTATCTGTTCCTGGGTGTGAATGTTATTTGCACTTTGGTTTCGATTCCGCTCATGGTGCATTATTTAAGCAAACCAGAGTTCGGCCTGTGGGTTGTCATCCAGCAAATTGCAAACTATATCACCTTGATTGACTTGGGCATGGGCAGTTCCGTGGCCAGGATTTTAATTGATCACAAAGACGATCGTGCCAATGGCCGCTACGGAGCCGCCATCAAATGCGGTCTTTGGGTTGGAATGGCCCAAGGAGCAATTGTCTTGATAGGAGGATTGGTTTTAATCTGGTTCATGGCGGCCGCATTAAAGATTCCGGCAGAATTTCATGTCTTATTCTTCTGGCTGCTGGCGGGTCAATGGCTGTTTACCGGGCTGACTTTTGTGGGACGCATCTTCGGTCAGATCATGTCTGCCTGGCAACGGATGGACATCTGGAATTATATCCAAATCACCCAGCAGATTGTTGGATTAGCGGTGCTCTGTCTGGTTTTCAAGCTAGGACTGGGTGCGTTTGGGCTGTTGGTATCAGTGGCTGGGTCTTGGATTGTTGGCGTCAGCTTGAGTGCCATCGCCTGTTCGCAACTGGGGTTCTGGCCCAAGGCAGGCGAATGGGGGCGAGCTTCATGGAAACAATTCCATGAATTATTCAGCTACGGTGCGGATGTTTTTCTCATCGCCCTCGGCACGCAGCTTATTATGTCCAGCCAGACCATGCTCATTTCCCGCCAGCTTGGCGTGGAGGCGGCGGCCTTGTGGACGGTGATGACTAAGGCATTTTCTTTGGTGAGCCAGATGGTCTGGCGCATCATCGGCAATGCCATGCCCGCCTTTGCCGAAATGCAGGTGCGCGGCGAATGGGAACGCTTATGGCAGCGTTATCACGTCCTTTTCATCACGGTCAATGCCATCGCCGGTATTTGCGGCGTATTGTTTGCAGCATGCAACGGATTATTTGTGAACATCTGGATGCATGATAAATTCTCATGGCCGGAAATGGACAGCATCCTGCTTGCCTTCTGGTTGGTGTTAGCAACCCAACAATGTTGTCATAATTCGCTGATCATTGCTTTTAAGGAGATCCGAGGATTGAAATATGTTTTTTTCCTTGAAGGACTTATCTTTGTAGCCGTTGGATTGTGGCTGCTGCCTCAATTTGGCATCACCGGCATGTTGATTTGTTCCATTCTGGCCACCCTCATTTTCACTTGGGTGGCCGGCGCTTGGCGCGTGAACCAGTTAAGCGGCCTTGGTTGGAAAACTTTTTTATGGGATTGGCAGCTGCCCTTGCTGCGCGTTTTAATGGTGATGATTCCTTGCTGGATCGTGGCAGAAAAGTTATTGCACAACCAATCAGCCTGGCTCCGAATCAGCCTGACCGGGGGCGGCTTGGCACTGGTGGGAGGATGGGTGTTGTTAAAATTTTCGCTGCCGGCGACCGTCGTTTCGGAACTGACCGAGAAGTTGCCCCTGCCAGTGAAAAAATTGTTAAAACTCTAATGATCTCGGAATTTTTTACGGGCTGTCGTCCAGACAGCGTTCATGAGCTTCCCGGCGCACAGACCAATAACGCGGCGGTTCGTAGTGGTTTTCCGCGGTAAATGGTTTGGAAAACAGCTCAAGATTTTCAGTTTCCCTTACGAAAAATGCATTGCAACCGGCGAAATCACATCCAACCAGCACATATCCCAAATCTTTTCCCAATTCTTCGTAGGCCTTGAGGCTGGCTCCAAAATAAGCGGAATTATTCCAAACGCGTGCAGCATCATATTTTGCAATCCATTTCACGGAAGGCGGAAAGGTGGCATTATATTCAATCGCAACCACGCGCGGTTTGAATGCCTTTAGAGCTTTCCAGACATGATAAGAATTCCGGTCAATGTCCAGTGACAACAGATCGAACTCGACCGGGACCTCCATTTTTTTGAAAAGGGTTTCAATATTTTCGGCGGTGATAAAGCTGTTGAGAAAAGTCAAAACGCCCTCGTTCAAAAAACGACCGAGCCGGACATGAATTTCTTTGGCCAGTTTGGCATCGCCTTCAATCCAACTACCGCGCCAGCCTTGATCTAACAAAAATACGGTATTGTTTTCCAGCCCATTGCCGACGCCAAATTCCACAAAATAGCGGTCCTTGATTCCGATGCGTTGAAAAATTTCAGTCAAGATGCCATCTTCCCCGTTTTGAGAAAAAACTTGGCATTCGTAATGGTTCAGTTTTTTCCGATCTTTGTATTTTGCCGAGTTTGCCAGTTCGTTTTGGAAGAAAAGGTTTATTTGAGCCGTGTTGGACGTGCTTATCGAGCTTTGAATCTGCCGCAATTCTCTAATGCCCGGCAGTTTATGGTATATTTGCTTCAACCAACGTTTCATAATGTCAAGGTGAGATTAAACTTCAATTTATGATTTTTTACGGAACTTTTTCACCATCCGGCGGATAACCCGCATCGGTCCGATTTGAAAAAACGGGTTGCTGCCCAGAATGGGTTTTACCTGAATTTTTTCGGGCCACAAAACTTTTTTTGCCGGTGAAGAATGCGATTCAATAAATGCACTGTAGCGTTGCGCCATGGCTTCAGCGCTAAAGTCAGTAGTTATCGTCGCGCGCGCCGCCTGCGACATGCGTTCCAATAGCTCCCGGTCAGCGTGAAGAATGGCTATGGCTTGAGCATAAGCATCTGGATTGTCGCGCGGGACGCGGAAACCATTTTCCGGAGTAATGACATCTTCCACCAAACCATTGATATCCCCGCAAACGGGCACCAAACCTAAAGCCATGGATTCCAATAAGGTCAATGGCCCGCCCTCATTGGTGGAGGACAATAGATAAACATCATGTTGGCGCACAAACGCCGGAATCTGATCATAGTCAATTATCGAGGAAAAGCGCACCTGGCCGGCACGCACTTCGTCCGCCAGCATTTCTTTTAGGAATTCCTCTTCCGGCCCGTAACCATGAATTGTCCAGCAAAATGGGATACCACGACGTTTTAATGCCGCTACGATTTCGGGGAACAATCTTACGCCTTTGGAAAAATTTTCCAACCGGCCATAGTATAAAATACGCAGCGGCGCTGAATGACTGACCATAACCCGCGGTGCAATTTGAGGGATCGGGATGCCCAGCGCCAGATGTGTGCAAGGCCATTGCGGGTCGAGCTGCTGCATTTCTCGTTTTAGATAGGCGGCAATGACAATGAGATGATCTAACGTGTGCCGGTAACGCGGCCCAACGACGGGAGGATTGATTGCCCGGTCAAGGAAGATGCCCGTGCGCAAAACATTCGACGGCAAATAACGCAAAATCTCAAATGACTCCATGCCCAACACCCCGATCACAGTGGTGGGGCCAAATGCCCGCAGGCGGGCGTAAATGTTTTTCAGCCGGTCTTCATAAATCAGCCGGCTTTCATCCTGCGTATAAACCGGGATTCCCGCCTTGGAAAAATCCGCCGCCAGCGGGTGACTGGCGGAAAAACTGAAAACTTCGACTTCCACCCCCATTTTTTTGAGTGCCGCAGTCAAAAAAATCATGAATAAGGTGGATCCGCCCAACGGTAAACCGCCAGTGATAAAAGCAATGCGCATCACCGGTTTAGTAAACAACGCCAGCCCTTTTTTTGAAAGCGCAACCTTGCCCGCTCAGGGTCCAGCGTGGCCAGATAATTGAAAGAGAAACCGGGTTGCGCGGTGGTTTTGGAAGCATCCAAACGAATCAGGCGCGGTTTCAACCAAGTGTCATGCAATTCAAACAACGTGAATCCTTGCGCTTGCAATAATTCAGTCACCGGGCTTGGCTGGGGATTGAAATCTTCAAAGACAATGTCCCGGATGCCATGTCGGGCCAAGGTTTTTTCTGCCCCTTGCAACACGGCAAGTTCGTAACCTTCCACGTCAATTTTACAAACCCCCACATGCTGGATTTTTTCCAAAAAATCATCCAGACGCCGGACTTGCACCTTGATGCCGGACTCGGGCGTGGAGCCAGATTTTAATGTCGCCGAGCCGCGGTTGGTGGCAAATTCTTCGGTGACATGTAAGGTTGCCTCGCCATTTTGAGGGCCAAGGGCCGTTTTCTCCAACTGGATAAAGGCCAGTTTTCCGCCATCGTTTTCACGGCAATTGCTTTCCAGCTCTTCAAAAATTTGCGGGTGTGGCTCGAAAGCAAGCACGCGGCCATTGATGCCTGCCCGCGCTGCCATCGCCAAGGCATTCTGTCCGATATTGGCACCGATTTCCAATGCCGTTTCTCCCGGATCCAGCAAACGCCAGATTGCCTCCGGCACAATTTTGTCAAAGATGCCGTGATGATAAATTTCACAACCCACATTTTCGTTTGTATGCACTGTGACCTCCGTGCCCCACGGCAAACGGACAGTGGCAGATTCCGGCATGGGCCGGCCCAAGTGCGCAAATCGTGTTAAAGTCTGGCTTGGGCGTAGAAAATATTCCGGTTTGGAAAAAAACTTCAGAGGATTCAGCATAGGATGGAAAAATAAGCGATTAAATTTCAATAGCTTCAGGCGGCAAATAAATCGGCTGACGCAACAGCTTTATGAAAGCAGGTCAATTGTCATAGAATCATTCGCATCCGACTAAAAAAATTATACGGTTGTTATCATGTCAGGGCAAGTGAATCTGTTCCCCGACGAAGCCATAAAGACCGCGCCGCTAGCGAGTGTAATTGGCGGAAACCAACACGAGGCAAGAACATGGGCACGGATTGGCGAGCGCTGATTCTATTTTTTCGCGATGGCAATTTATCATCCAACCCGAAAAATGAAATGGCTGTTTTCATATTCAGGACAGAATGTGATGCCGCATTAAGCTTCTAATTATCCCTCAAACTGACTTGCCGGACGAAGAACGTCCGTATTTGAGGATCGGCAACGAAAAAAACTTATAGATTATGGCGGAAATAGTGAGGCTAACCAACAAAGGCCCGCCAACAATCAAGATATATTTCAAGATATTGCCTTGGGCTTGGCCGAATAATTCCCGCATCCAAACAAGGATCGGCTGGTGAAAAAGATACCATTCGTAACTGATGATTCCACACCAACGCAGCCAGGAAGCACAGAGCAATTGAGCGCGGGCATTTTTCGGATCTGCCACATAAAAAAGCAGGCAGCCGGCCGCTATCTTCACCATCCAGTTC
>JAMFSG010000197.1 GCA_026225155.1 Verrucomicrobiota bacterium | reverse complement strand
GTTCCAATTCTCGGCGGAAAAAGCGTAGAGCGTGAGATATTTGATGCCGACTTCGCCGGCGGTGCGGATGATTTCGCGCGCCGAATCCGCGCCGCGCCGGTGGCCTTCGATGCGCGGCAAATGGCGCGATTTCGCCCAACGCCCGTTGCCATCCATGATCACCGCGACGTGACGCGGCAAATTGGTTTTGGCTTCGGCACTTAAATGTGGCGTGGCAACGCTCATTCGTTAAATCGTGAATCGTGAATCGTTAAATCGGCTGACGATGCAACGATTTAACCATTCAACGATGTAACGCTAAACAAAAATTGTCTGGTCGCGACCCGGACCAACTGACGCGATAAACAGATTCGCATTCGTCAATTCCGCGATGGCTTTCAAATATGCCTGCGCTTTCTTCGGCAATTGCTTGAACGTTTTGCACTTATCCGTCGGCGTGAGCCAGCCGTCGAATTCGACGTAGATCGGTTCGCACTGCGCGAGGACTTCCGCGTCGTTCGGGATGTAATCGTATTGTTTTTTGCCGTGACGATACGCGACGCAAACTTTGATGGATTCGACGGTGTCGAGGCCGTCGAGATTGGTGATCGCCAGATCGTCAATGCCGTTGACCATCGTCGCGTGACGCGTGGCAACGGAATCGAACCAACCGCAGCGGCGGGCGCGTCCGGTGGTCGCGCCGAATTCGCGGCCCATGCCATGGAGCAGGTCGGAAATTTCCTGATTCTCCGTCGGCAACGGTCCTTCGCCGACGCGCGTCGTGTAAGCTTTCATCACGCCAACCACGCGATCCATGCGATGCGGCGGCACGCCCGAACCGGTGCAAGCGCCGCCAGCCGTCGTGTTGGATGAAGTCACAAACGGATAAGTGCCGTGGTCAATATCGAGAAAAGTTCCCTGCGCGCCTTCAAACAAAATATCTGCGCCATGACGAATCTGATCATGCAACAACACAACCGTGTTTTGCACGAATGGTTTCAAATATTGGCCGGCTTTGTTGTAAGCCGTAAAAACTTCCTTGAACGAAAGCGGTTTTGCGCCGAGCGATTTGAGGACGATGTTGTTCTCCTTGATGCGCGCCGCGAGCTTCGTTTCAAGTTTCGCGGAATCAATCAGATCGTTCACGCGCAGACCGACGCGCGCGGCTTTGTCGCCATAAGCCGGACCGATGCCGCGTTTCGTGGTGCCGATTTTATTTTTGCCTTTGAGCACTTCGCGCGCGCCGTCCAGCTCGCGGTGATACGGAAAAACGACGTGCGCCGTTTCGCTCAACACAAAATTCTTCGGCGTGACGCTGACGCCATTTTTCTTGAGGCCTTCCATTTCGCTGACGAGGCCGATGGGATCGAGCACGACGCCGTTGCCGATGACGCACAATTTATTTTTGCGCAAAATGCCGGACGGAATCAAATGCAGCACCGTTTTCTTACCCTTGACGATGACCGTGTGGCCGGCATTGTTGCCGCCCGCGTAACGCACGACGACTTCCGCCGTTTCCGTGAGCACGTCAATGATTTTGCCTTTGCCTTCGTCGCCCCACTGGGCGCCGACCAGAATTGTGTTTGCCATGTTTCGTTAAACCGTTGAATTGTTAAACCGCTGAATCGTCTGCCGACTTAACGGTTCAATATTTCAAACGATTCGACGGACAATAAAAATCCCCGAACTTCTTGTTCGGGGCAAAGCGCGGGTCTTTGCCGGTAGAAGCTAGAAAAGCGCGGCAGTGATGTCAATTCCGCAAACGTGCTGCGGGGAAATAGTTTCAGCAGTTTGTTCGGCAGACAACTTATTTTCCCTTCCGATTTCAACCAGCGTTGTCTAGCTTGATTTCATGAACAAGGCATCGTTGGATTTTCTCAAAACTTTGGCCAACACGCCCAGCCCGGTCGGCCACGAAACGCGCGGGCAACGCGTGTGGCTGGATTACGCCGCGCAATTTGCGGATGAAACTTTTTCCGACACTTACGGCAATTGCGTCGCCATGCTGAACAAAGGCGCGAAGACGCGCATCATGCTCGCCGCACATGCGGATGAAATCGGCATGGCGGTAAATTACATTGATGACAACGGATTTATTTACGTCCGCAAAATGGGCGGCATTGACGCGGCGATCACGAAGGCGCAGCGCATCGTCATCCAGACGCGCAATGGCGCAGTCAAAGGTGTCGTCGGCAATGTTGCGCCGCACTTGATGAAATTCGATGGCGAACCCAAAGTGCCGAAGATCCACGAAATTTTCATTGATATCGGCGTAAGCAGCCGCAAAGAGGCGGAAAAAATCGTGCGCATCGGCGACCCGATCACGCTCGCGGATGAATTTGATTTTTTGCGCGGCGACCTCGTGGTTTCGCGCGCATTTGATAATCGCATCGGAACTTTTGCCGTCGCGGAAACCTTGCGTCTGTTGAAAGAATCAAAAGTGAAATTAAACGTCGAAGTCTGCGCCGTCTCGAACGTGCAAGAAGAAGTCGGTTTGCTCGGCGCGCGGCAAATCGCGTATTCGCTCAAGCCCGACATTGCCCTCGTCGTGGACGTGACGCATGCGACGGATTATCCGACCGTAAACAAGGCGCAACACGGCGACATCAAGATCGGCCAAGGCCCGGCCATCACGCACGGCGGTTGCAATCATCCCGAAGTCGTCGCGCGCATCGAGGAAATTGCCGCGAAGAAAAAAATTCCACTGCAACACGAAGCGACGAGCGGCACGAGCGGCACGGACACGGACGTGATTTTCTGGACGCGCGGCGGCATCGCCAGCGCGCTCATCAGTTTGCCGAACCGCTACATGCACTCGCCCGTCGAAGTCGTCAGCCTGAAAGACTTGGAACTAATCCCGCAACTGATGACTGCGTTCGTGCAGTCGCTCAAAAAAGATGAACAGTTCAAAGTGAAAATTTGAGCAGGAAAAAATGAAAGTTGAAATTGGCGGAGAGTGAGATTTGAACTCGCAATAACAACCGTCAAGAAGTCATGTAAAATCAATTTGCCAAAAATACGCCTGCGCCTGT
>JAMFSG010000196.1 GCA_026225155.1 Verrucomicrobiota bacterium | reverse complement strand
TTTGTTTTTTTCGCTGGCAAATGGAGCAACCCGCTCAACCTCTCGTCAAAAACCTTGTTATTCTTCGCGCTTTCCGGCTTGGCGACCGGCGCATCCTGGGTCTGTTATTTTCGCGCGCTGAAAATCGGCGCGGCCTCAAAAGTCGCGCCGGTGGACAAATTAAGTCTGCTGCTCGTCGCCGTTTTCGCTTTTTTATTTTTGCACGAACGTCCGTCGTTGCGCGAATGGACGGGCATTCTCCTCGTTGGCGCAGGCGTGCTCGTGCTGGCGTTCAAAAAATGAACGCCGAGTCCGGTTGAAATTCGCGCGCGCTTCCGGCAAATTAACCCCCGTGAAAATTTTTATTTCCCTCGCGCTGTTGCTGACCGCAACCTGTTTCACCGGTTGCAAAAAAGAAACGACGGCTACCACTTCCACGGATACAGCCAGCGAAACACTTTGGGAACCGACTGAAGCGCAGCCAAAATTGCCGACGATGAAGATTTATCTCGGCGCGGAAACGCTCGATGCCGAACTCGCACTGACCCAAAAACAGGAAGCAACCGGCATGATGTTCCGCACCAACATTCAGGATACGGATTCGATGCTGTTTGTCTTGCCGGTGCCGCAACAAGCCTCGTTCTGGATGAAAAATTGTCCCGAATCCATTTCTGCCGCTTACATCACTATGGACGGCACTATCACCGAAATCCACCATCTCGAAAAAAATGACACCAACGCCGTGCTCGCCGCCACGGACAATATTCAATTTGTCTTGGAAACGAGCGAAGGCTGGTTCGCGCGGCATAACATCGGCACCAACACGCTCATCCGCACCGAAAAAGGTTCGCTTGCGGAAACGTTTCTGCAACGCCGTCAATAACGTGCCACCATGCTGACGTTGGAAAAAATCTCCGAGCTGTTTGAGCAAAATCGTTCCGTCGCGTCCGCGCGCGTGCAGGGATTTTCCATCGGCGGCCAAAAATTTGATTTTAATTCGTCGCCCGCAATCATGGGCGTTGTCAATCTATCCGCCGATTCGTGGTATCGCGAAAGCGTTTGTCTTTCGGCAGATTCGGCGATCCGGCGCGGAAAAATTCTTGCGGCACAAGGCGCGCAAATCATTGATGTCGGCGCAGAATCCACGCTCGCGCACGCGGCGCGCGCAGATGACGCGGCGCAAAAATCCAAATTGATTCCCGTCATCCAAGGATTGCGCGCGGAAAAAATTCTTGTTTCCGTCGAAACCTATTCGTCCGTCGTCACGCGCGCGAGTTTGGAAGCCGGCGCGAACGTTTTGAATCTCACCGGCACGGCTGGTTCAAAAGAAATTTTCAAAATGGTCGCCGCGCATGATGCCGCCGTCATCATCTGTTTCGTCGCCGGGAAAAATGTCCGCGCCGTCGGCGATTTTGATTTGAGCGTTGACCCGATTCCGATGTTGCGCGAATTTTTTGCGCGGCAAATCGAACTGGCTCAAAAATGCGGCGTCAAAAAAATCTTTCTCGATCCCGGTTTGGGCTTTTACTACAAAAATTTGCAAGACAGCGCCGTGCGCGTGCGGCATCAGATGAATATTTTTCTGAATACGTTCCGCCTGCGCGAACTGGGCTTTCCGGTCTGCCACGCCCTACCCCACGCGTTTGATTTTTTTCAGGACGAAGTTCGCATCGCCGAACCGTTCTTCGCCGTGCTCGCCACGCTGGGAAAAACGGATCTGTTCCGCACGCACGAAGTTCCGCGCATCAAAGCGGTTTTGGATACATTAAAAGTTTTTTGAAACCAAACAGAAGTTAACCAAGAAAACGAAGTTCTGATTTTTCTTCGTTCGCTTTGTTGGCTTCTGTGAATCAAATCATTTCTGCGGAAAAATTTGATAGAGCAGCACATACACAATCACGCCAGTCACGGAGACATACATCCACAATGGCCAAGTCCAGCGCGCGATTTTTTTGTGCGCTTCAAAATTTTGTTTTTTTGCACGCCAGAGCGTCACCAAAATCATAGGCACGATAACCATTGCCAGAATAAAATGTGTGAAAAGGATCACCAAATAAATTGGCCTAAACGATTCAGGTTTTACGAAATGAGTCACGGTTTTGACGCCTAAATGGTAAGTCAAATAACAGGCGAGAAAAATCACCGAGGTGACGAACGCGGAAATCATGCAGTTGCGGTGTGCGATTTTGTTGCCGCGTTTGATGAAGATGAATCCGAGCGTCAAAAAAATTGCGCTCAAGGCGTTGAGCGTGGCGTTGACGGCGGGCAAATCGTGGATGGTCATGGTTCGCGTTCGAGCTGGCGGATATTCGCCAAAAGTTTTGGCTGCACGGCGTTCGTCCAATCCACGCCGTCGCCGCCGGTTTCAAAAATGCCGCGCAGTTGCGCGTGTTTGTCCACGAGCACAAAAATTGTCGTGTGGATGAAAAGGTCGGCGACGCTTTTTTGGTCTTCGAGTTTCACGGGCACGGTGGCCAATTTCAAACTGCCGCTGCCGAGCGAGGCGATTTCCAATTTGGTTCCCGTCAAAAAAGTCCAGCGATTGGAATCTGCGCCAAAACGGTCGCCGTAACGTTTCAAAATTTGCGGCGAATCAAAATCGGGATCGGTCGTGAGCGTGACGAGTTTGGCGGTGCTGGTTGACGGCAGCAAATCTTGCAGCAATTTCATTTGCGCGGTCATGCGTGGACACGGCCCAGCGCAGCGCGTAAAAACAATGTCGGCGACCCAGACGTGATTCGTCAAATCAGCGAGCGTCGTGAGTTGGCCGTTTTGGTTTGTCAGGGTGAAATCGGAAATCTGGCCAAAGACGGGCAAGGGAATTTTATGAGCGTGACCCATTTCCGCGAACGAAAGAATATAGGCCAAGCCGAGCAAACCAAAAACCAGACCCATTCCCAGCCAGAGAGTTCGCGGCATGGGTTGAGGAGTTTGAGCCATGAATGGCGGGCGCGTGCGGCGCGGAAAAATTATTCGAAGCTGGTGTTGTTCGGCTTGCCGCTCTTGGAATTAAGCCATTTTTGGTAATTTTCCGGCGATTGCACGATGAGAAATCCGCCAGTCATCGCGGCGTGGCCGTTACCGCAGAGTTGTGCGCAATTGATTTGGTAACGTCCGACAGTAGTTGGCTTGAACCAAACAGGAATACGCAAACCGGGAATCGCGTCTTGGCAAACGCGCATCGCAATGATCTTGAGCGAATGAATCACGTCTTTGGAACTCAAATAAATGATGACGGGTTTGTTGACCGGAACGTGGATTTCGTTCAGCACTTGGATGTCGTCTTTGCCGTTCGCGTCGGTCGGATCAACGCCGAAGATATTGTCGGACTTGACGAATTTCATGTCTTGCTTGCCGAAAATTCCATCGGGTCCAGCGTAGCGCGCGTTCCAGGCAAATTGTTGCGCGACGACTTGGATGACGGTGGACTGATCGGCAGCGGGAAATTTATCCACGGCTTTCGCCCACAACGGCACGGCGATGAAAATCAGTAGCACGGCTTCGACGCCGGCGACGGCCAGTTCGATGTAGCTCGAGGCATGGTTGCGCACGCCG
>JAMFSG010000195.1 GCA_026225155.1 Verrucomicrobiota bacterium | reverse complement strand
GTCCTTGTCCACCAGCACGACGACATCCTTCAGGTTGGACGCGAGCATGTAAGGTTCATCGCCAGCCATGTTGGAATCGAGCAGCAAGGATTTGCCGTCGGACACGATACGGGGCGGCGTCTGATCATCCCGCAACAAAATCTTGTTCACCAATTTCGTGTGGAGCGGGATGGGCTTGGAGCGGTAACCGCGCGAAAGGATGGCCACGTTGCGCCCGGCATCGCGCAGTTCGCGCGCGAATTTTTCCACGACCGGGGTTTTGCCGGTGCCGCCGACGGTCAGGTTGCCGATGGCGATGACTTGGACGCCGAGCGTTTTGTCGCGTAAAATGCGGACGTTGTAAAGCCAGCGGCGGACGATGACGGCCAGCTGGAAAAGTTTGGAACCGGCGAACAGCAGTGCGCGCGTGAGTTTCGCCCGCCAGTCGTGGCGTTCGTTGAACACGACTTCAAGGAAGAAAGTCTCGAAGTTTTCGATCCAATCACGGAAGTATTCGCGCATTGCGTTTTAATGTGCCAAGACGGGACTAAGTTTTGAATTTTTAATTTTGAGTTTTTAGTTGAGCAAACCATCGCGCAGCCCGCTTCAACTAAAAATTAAAAACTCAAAACTAAAAATTTCAGAAGCCCAGTTTCGCGACTTCCTGCTGCAAGGCCAATTGAAATTCCTGCACGTCGGCGGGCGAAGGTTTGTAACCTTGCTGCGTGGGCACGACGCCAAGGCGTCCGCTTTGATCCAGATACCAATCCGCAGTTTGACCATCACTGAATGTGACTTTGCCGCTGACGATAGCGCCGGGCTTCGTGATTTGATCCACGCCGACCGAAACTTTTCCGCCGCTTGCGGGCGCGGGAATTTCATTCAATTCATTCGCCGGAACCGGCTTGGTTGTGAGTGCTGGCGCGGCGGCTGGCGGTGCGATGACTTTCGGCGGCTCCGGATCTTTCGGTGTGAGCTTCAAGTCGTCCACGAGAAAGCGCGCTTCCATGTAAGTCACTTTGATGCTGAATTCCGAGGCGAGGCGATTCTGGACTTCCGAAATTTTCGCGCCGCTGGCGATCCACGCCGCGACTTTCTCCCGTTGTTCGTCGGTCAAATTCATGCTCCAAGTTTAATCAAGTGTGCTTGATAAGCCAATCGTAACCCTTCGCTTCGAGTTCGAGCGCGAGCGATTTGTCGCCGGACTTGATGATGCGGCCGTCGGCCATCACGTGCACAAAATCCGGCACGATGTAATTCAGCAGGCGCTGATAATGCGTGATCACGAGTTGCGCGCTGTCGGGGCGGCGCAATTTATTCACGCCGGCGGAAACGGTTTTCAACGCGTCAATGTCCAGACCGGAATCCGTTTCGTCGAGGATCGCGAGTTTCGGTTCGAGCACGGCCATCTGGAAAATTTCCGCACGTTTTTTTTCACCGCCGGAAAAACCGGAATTGACCGAACGATTAAGAAGATCTTCGTTGAGCTCAAGCAATTTCATTTTCTGTCTCATGAGCGCTAGAAAATCTATCGCGTCGAGCGGCGGCAAGCCTTGGTGCTTGCGAACTTCGTTCAACGAAGCATTGAGAAAATATTTACTATTCACGCCGGGAATTTCGACGGGATATTGGAACGCGAGAAACAGACCTTCGCGCGCGCGTTCCTCGGGATCGAGTTCCAGCAGATCTTTGCCGAGATAATTCACCGAACCTTCGGTCACGTCGTAACCTTCGCGGCCGGCGAGAATCGCGGCGAGCGTGCTTTTGCCGCTGCCGTTCAAGCCCATCAACGCGTGGACTTCACCCGCATTGATCGTCAGGTTGAAACCTTTAAGAATTTGTTTATTCTCCACGCCCGCGTGAAGATTTTTGATTTCCAGAATAGTTTGCTTGCTCATTTTTCTAAAAAATTTATGAGGAAAACAAGAATGCAGGAAAATTTCTGTTCCTGATTTCCTGAATTCCTTATTTGGGTCAGCCGACGCTGCCTTCCAAACTGACGCCCAGAAGTTTTTGCGCTTCGACGGCGAATTCCATCGGGAGTTCCTTGAACACTTCTTTGCAGAAGCCGTTCACGATCATGTTGACCGCGTCCTGCGTGGCGATGCCGCGCGCGTTGCAGTAAAAAATCTGGTCTTCGCCGATTTTTGAAGTCGAAGCTTCGTGCTCAACGCTCGCCGTCGTATTTTTCACTTCGATATACGGAAACGTGTGCGCGCCGCATTTCGCGCCGATCAGCATGGAATCGCATTGCGAAAAATTCCGCGCGTTCTCGGCGCTCTTGCGGATTTCGACGAGGCCGCGATAACTATTTTGCCCGCGTCCGGCGGAAATGCCTTTCGAGATGATCGTGCTGCTCGTGTTTTTGCCGATGTGGATCATCTTCGTGCCCGTGTCAGCCTGCTGCATGTTGTTCACGACGGCGACGGAATAAAATTCGCCCTTGGAATTTTCGCCGAGCAAAATGCAGCTCGGATATTTCCAGGTGATCGCCGAACCGGTCTCGACTTGCGTCCAACAAATTTTGGAATTTTTGCCTTTGCACATTCCACGCTTCGTCACGAAATTGTAGATACCGCCCACGCCGTTTTC
>JAMFSG010000194.1 GCA_026225155.1 Verrucomicrobiota bacterium | reverse complement strand
CGTCGCTTGGAAGAACGTGGAAATTTTCGTGCCCATGCCGGTCATATACATGTGATGGGCCCACACGATGAACGACAAAAAGCCGATGACCAGCACCGCATACACGAGCGATTTGTAGCCCCAAATCGGCTTGCGCGTGTTGTTGGCGATGATTTCACAAACGATTCCCATCGCCGGCAAAATCAGAACGTAAACTTCCGGATGGCCGAGGAACCAAAATAAATGTTGCCACAACAACGGACTGCCGCCGCCGCTGATGTGCGCGAGATTACCGCCGACGGCGAGGCCGGTCGGCAGGAAGAAACTCGTGTGCGCGACGTTGTCCATCAATTGCATGAGGCTCGCGGCTTCGAGCGGCGGAAACGCGAGCAACAAAAGAAACGCGGTGACGAATTGCGCCCAGACGAAAAACGGCAGACGCATCCAGGTCATGCCCGGCGCGCGGAGCTGAATTATTGTCGCGATAAAATTTACTGCGCCAAGCAGCGATGACGTGATGAGCAGCACCATGCCGATGATCCAAAATAATTGGCCGTGCGTCGGAATCGAAGTTGCGAGCGGCGAATACGAAGTCCAGCCGGCTTGTGCCGCGCCGCCGGGAATAAAAAAGCTGACGAACATCACGAGGCCGCCGAGAAAATACGCCTGATAGCTCGCCATGTTGACGCGCGGAAATGCCATGTCGGGCGCACCGATCATCAGCGGCACGACGTAATTTCCAAACGCCGCGAATGCGAGCGGCACGATTCCCAAAAATACCATGATGGTTCCGTGCATCGCGCCGAAGGAATTGTAAAGGTCAGGCGAAATCGCGCCACCGGCGGCGACGTTGCCAAGAATTTTTTCCAAAATCGGGCCGAGAAACGGAACGGGTTTGCCCGGATGCGCAATCTGCCAGCGCATCAAGATCATCAGGAAAAATCCGAACAGCATGAAACACAGCGCCGTGAAACCGTATTGGATGCCGATGATTTTGTGGTCGCTGGAAAAAATATATTTCTGCCAGAAATTCGGTTCGTGATGCGCGTGGCCGTGGTCGGCGTGTTCGGCATGATGCACGTCGTGCGTTTCAGGCTGGCGATACGGCGGAAATTGTTGAACGGTGTTATCCATATTATTTCACTTTGTTCAGAACCATCACGGTCAACAGCAACGGCAGATAAATTATTGAAAATAAAAATAACTGGCGCGCACGGGCGTGGGTG
This sequence comes from Verrucomicrobiota bacterium, assembly GCA_026225155.1. Lineage (GTDB taxonomy): Bacteria > Verrucomicrobiota > Verrucomicrobiia > Limisphaerales > UBA11358 > UBA11358. The sequence continues at coordinate 1,162 of JAMFSG010000194.1, read as the reverse complement.
AGTTGCCGCGAAAACTGGATCGCATACCACAAAAAACCGACGCCCAAAATGATCGCGCTGCCGAGATAAATTTTTCCAGCCATGCCAAACACAAACGGACACAAACTCGCGAGCAAAAGCGCGAGCGTGTTGCTGACGGATTGCTGTGCGGTGCGGCTGCCGTCAGCATCAACATTTGGAAGCATGATGAAGCCGGCTTTGGCGTATTCGTCGCGATACATCCAAGCGATGGCGAAAAAGTGCGGCAATTGCCAGAACGCCAAAATCGCGAACAGCGCCCAGCCTTCGCCGCTCAATTCATTGCGCGCAGCCGTCCAACCCATCAACGGCGGCAACGCGCCGGGAATCGCGCCGACTAGCGTGTTCATCCAAGTCAAACGTTTCAGCGGCGTGTAAATAAAAATGTAACTGACGAGCGTGACCGCGCCGAGGACGCAGGTCAGCAGATTCACCGCGAGCGCGAGATAAACCAAACCGGCGACGGAAGTGATTCCGCCGAAAAGCATAACGGTCGTCGGTTGCAAACGGCCGCTGGGCAGCGGACGATTTTGCGTGCGGCGCATTTTGGCGTCGTATTCGCGTTCGAGTAATTGGTTCAACGCCGCCGCCCCGGAGGCGACGAGCGCGGTCGCTGCGAGCGCATTAAACATCAAAAGATAATTCACCGTGCCGGAACCGAGATAAAATCCGACCAGCGTCGTGAGCAGCACGAGCGTGGTGAGCCGCGCTTTCGTCAAATCAGAAAAGACGGCGACCCAACTTTTTTCAGTCGGAGTTGCCGTCAAAATTTCTGCTGAAACGTTTTTCATTCCTTCAAATTTTATTCGCGCCCGCCAATGCGCCGAAAACTGCCGGCGCTTCGGATTCCGCCGTGCGCGGCGACCGGCCAAAAGCAATAATGCACCAGAGCACGCCTGTCACGAGCGAAAGTGCGCCGACCAAAACGTGCGCCGTCGCGATATCCGCCGCTTTGTTCGACCAGATGGTTTCGATGCCGAGTCCGACTTGCACGCATATCAGCGCGAACCAAAAAAAAGTGAGCTTCGTCAGCGAATCGCGTTTGCCGAGGCGTTTGATTGAAATGCCGATTGCCGCACCGACGCCGAGAAAAATCAGCAGAGCAACGACGCGATGAATCATCTGCAAAATGACTTGAAATGCG
>JAMFSG010000193.1 GCA_026225155.1 Verrucomicrobiota bacterium | reverse complement strand
GGATGCGCCGGTGGCGATCGCCGAGGATTATTTCAAAAAAATCGTCACCGAACTCGTGCAGAACGCGTTCAAGTTTTCCGAATCCGGTTCCACCGTGCGCGTCCAGCTTGGGACGGCGGACGGCAAAATCGGATTGTCCGTGCGCGACCAAGGGCGCGGTTTTTCCACCGAACACATCCGGCGCATTGACGCGTATGTCCAGTTCGAGCGCAAAATGCAGGATCAGGAAGGTTTGGGCTTGGGGCTGACCATCGCCAAAAAACTCGTCGAACTTCACGACGGCACGCTCGTCATCGAAGGTAAAAAAGGTTCCGGCTCGACCGTCACCGTCAAATTGCCGCTCGCAAAAACGGCCTGACCGTTTTCAAAAAAATCGGCGCGCGTAAAGCCAGACCAGACCGCGCAAAGCCAGTTCGCTGGCGAAGAAAATGATCGCCACCGCCAGCACCGGCGCAAAATCCACGCGACCAATCCGCAGTGGAATTTTTTTCAATGGCAGCAAAATTTTTTGCGCGGTCGCATTGACATAATTCCAAACTGGCTGCTGGCCGAAATAAACGTAGCTGTTCAATAGGTGCAGCAGTAAAATCACGACGGCGGGAAATTTCCACACGAGATAACTGCCGAGGCCGATGACGACAGATTCTTCGATCCGATGCGCCATCGAAACCGGTTTGGGAAGGATTTGCAGCCAGACAAAAAACCAGCTCGCCAGCCACCAGCCAATTGCGGTGACGACAAACGGCAGTAAAAATTTTACCGCCCACCGCCAGTCGTCCACGCGGCCTAGTGGAATTTTCACCAGCCGATGAAACGGCTCCGGCCCTTTCAAAAGCGAAAGGAGTAGCAGCCATAAATAAAGTATTCCCAACGCGAGACCAAAACTAAAAACTGAAAAAGATAAAATTTTCAAAAATGAATCGCTGCGAAAGGAAAGCACGACGACGCCCAAATCCAGTTGGCCTGCCCAATTTGTCATCGAACCGATCCAGCGGTAAATCAACGCGCGCAGCAGCAAAAGTCCGGCGATGAAAACGGGCAGATGCCAGCGGCGAAGTTTTTTCGGCGAAGCCGGACGCAGCGTGCCCATCAAAGTCGCGGGCGTCCGTTTGGCGAGCGGATCAAACTGGAGCGAACGCCAGTTCAGCCACAGCAGCAGACCGGCGACGTTCAGGATGAAATCAATGATGCCCATGATTTGTTAAATCGTTGAAATGTTAAATTGTTAAATCGGTTCAACAATTCAACCATTTAACAATTCAACAAATCACATCAGCTTCAACAGCGTATCTGCCATTTCGCTCGGCGTGACGGCGATGCCGATGCCGGCGGCTTTGAACGCCGCGATTTTTGCTTCCGCAGTGCCTTTGCCGCCGCTGACGATTGCGCCTGCGTGACCCATGCGGCGTCCGGGCGGAGCCGTTGCGCCCGCGATGAAACCGGCGACCGGCTTCTTGCAATTTTTTGCGATCCATTCGGCGGCTTCTTCTTCCGCGCTGCCGCCGATTTCGCCGATCATGATGATGCCATGCGTTTCGGGATCGTCGTTGAAAAGTTTGATGACATCCAAATGTGAAGTGCCGTTCACCGGATCGCCACCAATGCCAACGCAGGTGGATTGGCCTACGCCGCGCGACGTGAGTTGCCAGACCGCTTCGTAAGTCAACGTGCCACTGCGCG
>JAMFSG010000192.1 GCA_026225155.1 Verrucomicrobiota bacterium | reverse complement strand
CGTGCAATCTTTGTCGAACGCCGCCCAGCCACCGTCTTTGCATTGAAAAGTCATCATCCATTTCAAGCCGCGCTGAAAACATTCGTCGCGCTTTTGCGGATTGTCCGTCGCGACTTTTCGCAGCGCGAGCAAAACCATCGCGGTATCGTCCACGTCGGGATTCCATCGGTTCGCGTATTCAAAAACCCAGCCGCTCGGCTCGACTTTCGCGGAATTTTTGTGATGCCAGTCGCCGCGAAAACGAATTTCTTTTTCCATCAACCACTCGGCGGATTTTTTCATGGCCGGATGATTTTCGGGCACGCCGGATTCGCGCAGACAAATCAAAACAATCGCCGTGTCCCAAACGGGCGAGAAACACGGCTCGATGCGGACATCGTTTTCCGTTTCGTGCTGCAACCGTTTTAATTCCTGCCACTCGCGTTGCAAGATCGGATTATCGTTTTTATAACCGAGCGCTTTCATCGCGATGATGGAATTCAACATCGCCGGAAAAATGGCGCAGAGGCCATCGCTGCCATCAAAACGTTCCAGCATCCATTGCTCGGCTTTTTTCAAAGCGATGCGCCGGAACGGATGAATGCCATGTTCCGCAAACCATTCGGCAAGTTTGTGCAGACGATCCAACCACAGGAAAAAATTGCGGAGCGAAATCTTTTCCGGATCGGGCGCGAGCGCGAGGTCGCGTTCGTGGATGCCTTGCGGATAAAGTTCGTCGAGATTCACTTTGACCGGACGCGTCGGCTTGAAATGGTTGATGATCGCCAGCGGCACGATCATCGCGCGCGACCAGTTGCTCATGTCCCAGAAATTCACATGGAACCATTTGCCGAGAAACAGAACTTCACTCGGAATCGTCGGCACATATTCCCACGGAAAAAGTCCGATGAGCGCGAGCGTGAGTTTGGAGAACGTGTTCATGCGCGGCACGCCGCCGAGGTGCAACGCCACTTCGCGCGCGCGCAACATGCGCGGATCGGTCACGGAAACGCCGGCGAGCTTCAGCGCGAGATACGCCTTGACCGTGGCGTTCACTTCCGACGGGCCGCCGTAATAAATATTCCAGCCGCCATCCGGCTGTTGCATGGAGAACAGATGGTTGATCGCCTTGCGTTCCCATTCCTTGTCCACGCTGTCGTCCCAATGATGATACGCCACCATGTCGGACACGAGCGTGGAATCCACGATCAATTCGCCGACCCAATAACCTTCGGGTTTTTGGATGGACAAAAGGTAATCCTGCGACCGCTGGATGGCGGCCTGGACTGCGGGCGAAATTATTTTCTGCTCGCGGGCTGCCGATGGAAAAGCCACCGGCTCGACCCGTGAATCGCTTTGAGACAACACGCGCATACTTTGCGGATTTGGGAAAAAACTGTAAAGATTTTAGTCGCATGACGGAAATGCGATTTGCCGGAATTAAAGTGGTGAACCAATCGCTCACGCATTTTTTGCGAGCATTTTTTTGATCTCGGTGCGCCAGCGTTCCAACTGACCGTTCACGCCGACGGCGGCAAGATAATCTTGATCGAGTTCCGCCGGCTTGCCGGAAGTTTTGTCCGGCCAAAGTTCGCCGGCGAAAACGTGCGCGACGTGGACGGCGGCGAGCGGACTGAATGAACGCGTTTCACTTTCCGCCGGTTGCAGATGAAAAGCCACGGCTTCCACCATCGGCGTGGCCAAGCCCCAAAGTCCAAAAAGATACGCGGCCACGCCGGCGTGGGTCGCGCCGAGAATTTTCTGTCCGGCTTCCGGCAGCGACAGATTTTGTTCGGTCGCGAGCACAAGGGTCTGTTGAAATTCTTGCGGCAGATTTTTGGCCAGCATCAATTTACCGACGTTGCGCAACATCGCGGCGGTGCAGGCGTCCTCGGTTTCATTCTCGTCAATTTTTTCGAGGCGCATGATCAGGCGCGTGATCTGGGCACAGCGCAGGGCATCATTCCAAAGTTGCTGCGCGGAAAACCGTTTGATGTCGGCGCGTTCAAAATCGCGGAAAACGTGCGCGGACAAGGCGATCGAACGCACGGCGTTCAGCCCGATAAAATGCACGGCATCAAACGGGCTGCTGACTTTGTGCGCCAATCCGAACGCGGCGGAATTCGCGACTTGCAACATCTTGGCCGTGAGCGCGGGATCTTGGATGGCGATGTCCGCGATGGTTTCGATGGACGGATCTTCGGTATTGAGTTCGCGGATGATCTGTAAATAAATGGAAGGAAAACTCGGCAGCGAATCGAGCCGGCCAACGAGCGCCTTGAGTTTTTCATCCAGCAAAAAAGCGTCCATTTTTCCGATGCGCGAAAGGGTGTCGAACAATTCCTTCGGCTTGACGGGTTTGGCGATAAACTGGTGCGTGGTCTCCAAACTTTTAGCGATTTCTTCCTGGTCGCCGAGACCGGAAATGATGATGCGCGAAATTTGGGGCGAACGGCGGCGCACTTCGCGCATCAATTCCACGCCGTCCATCTTGGGCATGCGCATGTCTGAAACGACCACGTCAAAATTTCCGGCGGCGAGAATTTCCAGCGCCTGCGAACCGTTTTCCGCGAGGGCGATTTCCCAGCGATCGGATTCCTGGTCCATCATCACGGCATAAAATTCTCGCAGCAACGGATCGTCATCAACGAACAGGATGTGTTTTTTCATGCGGCCAATTTCTGAACCGATCGGCGGGATTTTGTCAGGATGAAACCGGAATGGCAATCGCCGCCGTGCGGCCAGACATATAACTGGCCAGCCTTCAAATTAACGGCAGTGTTGTCATTTGAAAGGTAGGGACATCGCGCTGCGATGTCCCCGTCGCCGAGCG
>JAMFSG010000014.1 GCA_026225155.1 Verrucomicrobiota bacterium | reverse complement strand
GGCGGGCAAGGAAAATCCGGCTGGCAATTTATCAAGTTCCTGAAAAACGTATTCGACGGCGACGCGCTTCTCAAAATGTTGGCCGACGATTTCGCGAAAATCTTTTTCGATGTCCTTGCGGATGACAAAAACCAGCTTGCCGAAACCCGCGCGCAATGCGTCGTAGATGGAATAATCAATGATGGTTTCGCCGGACGGGCCGACGGGATCAATCTGTTTCAAGCCGCCGTAGCGGCTTCCCATTCCAGCGGCGAGGACGAGCAAAGTCGGTTTAGTCATGCGCGAAATTTTAATTTCTCCCGCGCGATTGTCGAGCAAATCAACGGACGGAATCGGCGCCAGCCCAAGGTGGAAGATGGACAAGAATCAACAGGAACATAAAGTCAAAAACCATCCCCAGATCAACCTGCGGCCCAGTTTTGAAAAGTGAATCCCGGTTGATTTGACCGGTAATCAAACTCGTTTGATGTTGAAAAAACCTCAATCCGGGAGGCTTATGTCCAAATAAATCACATCAATGGCGATCGGCGGGGAGGGGAACTTTCCAAGCTCGTTCATCAATTAGCCACGCAGATTTCAAGGCTTTGGCCAAAGCTATCGGCGTGACAGCCCGTGGACAATTTCATTAAATCGGGGCGTGACGGACATTGCCCGGATGGAAAATCTTTGTGGCGGGCAATGTCTGATGCAAGTTGTAAATTATGAGTGAAGCGTCGCAATTGCGGTCGGAAGAATTTTTGCGGATCAGCGGCCAGTTCAAACTGGGCGCGCTGGTCACGGAGGCGTCCCATCCGGTCACGGCCAATTTGAGTGACATTGCGAAACGCGATGTGCCCGGCGCATTGAAACTGCTTTTCGAGGCGGACGATGACGTGGTGAAAAAATTCCGCGAATTTTTTGAATCTCGTCGCGCGGAGCAAATCGCCGCGACGGTTTTGGCAACGGTGAAAAATGGCGGGCGGATTTTTTTCACCGGCTGCGGTTCGACCGGGCGCTTGAGCATTTTGCTGGATTCGGTCTGGCGCGATTTTTGGCAGCAGCAAAAGAAAAGCGAAAAGTGGAAAGCGGAAAGCGGAAACGATTTCGAGAATTGCACGTTCAGTGTGATGGCTGGCGGCGATTATGCGCTGATCAAATCGGTGGAAGGTTTTGAAGATTTCACCGCGTTCGGGAAAAAACAGATCGCCGATCTTGGCGTGTCGGCGAAGGACGTGGTTTTTGCGATCACGGAAGGCGGCGAAACTTCATTTGTCATCGGCACGGCCTGGCGCGGCGTCGAGGTCGGCGCGAAAGTTTATTTCGTCTATAACAATCCCGACGAAATTTTATGCGAACACGTCCAGCGCAGCCGCGAAGTGATCCAGGATCCGCGCATCGAAAAAATAAATCTCACCACCGGCCCGATGGCGATCACAGGTTCGACGCGGATGCAGGCGACTTCGATCCAGCTTTGCGTGATGCTGACGATTTTGGAAATGGTTGCGCGCGAGGTGGTCGGATTGGAATCGAAAAATGTTCCGCAAACTTTTTTGGAAAAATTAACGGAAATGCATGCCGGTTTGAAATCGCCCGAATTGCTGGTGCAACTGGCGCAGTTCGTCGCGCTGGAGGAAAAAGTTTATCGCGGCGTGCATAAAAATAATTATTACGCCGACCGCCTGGGCATTGATGTTTTGACGGATACGACGGAGCGTTCGCCGACATTTTGCACGCCGCCATTCCGCAAATTTGACGACGCGACCGCCGCCGAATCATGGGCGTTTTTATTTTTGCCGGATGATTGGACGGACAAGGCGTGGCAGAATATTTTGAAACGCAAGCCGCGCTGCATCGAATGGAGCGGAAAGGAAGTCCGCGTCTTGGTCGAAGAAGAAAAAGTCGAACGCATGCTGGAAACGGTCGCCAAAATCGGGCCGACGGAATTGATGCGCTACAAGATCGGTTTGAACGGCTTGAAATATCGCGTGCCGATGGTGCAGGACAGCGCGGTCGCGATCATTTCTGAAAACGAACGCGCGACGTGGCCGAAATTTCATTTCAAGCAATTGGAGCTCGCGCGCAAAAATAATTCTAAAACTGGTTTGATTTATTTTGGCTGGCAACCGGACGCGTTGAACGGTTCGGAAAAATTCACTGATTACATTTTGTATGTGCCGGTGCCGCAGACGGATTTTCTGCTCGACGGCCTGACGCGCGTGGCGGCGAAATTGGTTATGAACGCACTTTCGACCTGCACGATGGTGCGGCTCGGTCGCGTGATGGGCAATTACATGGTGTGGGTTGTGCCGAGCAATCTGAAGTTGATTGACCGTGCGACGCGTTACATCACGAAGCTGACGGATTTGAATTACGAGGCGGCGAACGAACTGCTGTTCGACATTATCGAATACGTCGAGCCGCGCATGAAAACGGACCAGGCATATCCGCCGGTCGTCGGCATGGCTGTTTTGCGCGCGAAGGAAAATCTGACCAATGTGGAAGCGGAGAAAAGATTGAAGTCATAATTTCTTTGGGACGGCGACACGCCGTCCCTCCCGGTTTTGTCAGACTTGGATTTTTTTCCAAATTCGCATAAAGTCCCGCCATGTTTTTGGCAACGGCGAATAAAACAAAACGGTTATTGCATTTGAGTTACATCGGAAAAGTCGCAGCGGAAGAACTTCGGCTTGGCATCAACAATGTGATTGAGCTGTTGCGCGATTTGCCGGCGGATGTGCGCGTGCTGGCGGATTTGGGGCGCTTGGAATCCATGGACATCGAATGCGTGCCGGAGATCGGCCGCGCAATGGAATTGCTCGAACAGCACGGCGTGGAAATGGTCGTGCGCGTGATTCCCGACCCGACCAAAGACATCGGCATGAACATCATTTCCTCGTTCCATTATCACAACCGCCCGCGCACCATCACTTGCGAAACGATGTGCGAAGCGGCCGAAGCGCTGGCGTTGTAAGTAGTAAGCCGGCCGCGCCGCGCCACATTTATATCGCCAAAGCCGAAGCCTTGCGGCATAGAAGCAGGACGCATGATCTCGGTTGTTCAACTTACCAAACGTTTCGGCGCGCAAACGGCGGTGGACGGATTGTCGTTTGAGATTCCCGCCGGCCAGATCGTCGGATTTCTCGGACCGAACGGCGCGGGTAAATCCACCACGTTGAAAATGCTGACCGGCATGTTGGAACCCAGCAGCGGCGCGGCCACGATCTGCGGCTTCGATCTGCAACGCGACCTGATCGAAGTGAAAAAGCACGTCGGTTTCGTGCCGGAATCCGGCGCGGTTTTTGAATCGCTGACCGGCCTGGAATATCTCGAAATGGTCGCCGCGCTTTACAGCATTCCCCAAAACGCGGCCCGCGCGCGCATCAAACAATTCATCGCCTTCTTCGACCTGAGTTTTGAGACGCTGACGGATAAATTGCTCGGCGCGTATTCCAAAGGCATGCGCCGCAAAGTCGTCATCACGTCCGCGCTGCTGCACAATCCGCCCGTGGTTTTTTTCGACGAACCGCTTGACGGTCTCGACGCGAACGCCGCCGTCGGTTTCAAGGCGCTCATCCAAACGCTCGCGCGCGAGGGCAAAACCATCGTTTACAGTTCGCACATTCTGGATGTCGTCGAACGCGTCTGCCATCGCGTCATCATCATTGATAAAGGCAAATTGCTTTTGGACGGCAAACCGGAAGAACTCGTCGCCGCGCACAATTCCGGCACGCTGGAAAAACTGTTCACGAATCTCACCGGTGGCGCGGAACTCGAACGGCGCGCGGAAGATTTTGCCAAAACGTTCCGGCCATGAATGAAATTGCCGTCACGCCGCCGCCCGTTTTGCCGGAGAAAATTCCTTCATCGGAACAAGTTTTGCGCCGGCTGTTTTTGACCTTGTTCTTGCGTGGTCGCGGCGCGCGCGGATTGAACAAACAAGGCGTCCCGAAATCCATTGCGCAAAAACTGGCGCTCACGCTTTTTTTTTATCTGCTGTTCGGCTGCATGGCGCTGGCTTTTTTGCGGCAACCCGTTTTTGCGCTCGCCGTTTACATGCACGCGATGACCTTTGTTTTTCTGGGCATGTTCGTGGCATCTTCGGCGGGCGAAATTTTATTCAACAAGGAAGAAGCCGACATTCTTTTGCACCGGCCTATTTCGCCGAAAACAATGTTGTGGGCGAAGATCC
>JAMFSG010000191.1 GCA_026225155.1 Verrucomicrobiota bacterium | reverse complement strand
TTCATTGGGCACACTCGCGCCGTCATTGAAAAGATTTTCATTGTCTTCAGCGGTGGCGTTGTTGCCTTCCCAAAAGGCCACGCCGGTCGGCGACATGTGCGATAATTTCACCGGCGGATTCAACGCACGGGCGTAACCGCACACCGCCCCGTTCATCACATAGCTGGAAATCTGCTGCGGACGCAATTTGAACAGTGGGGCGTTCGTGTCGTCGCTTGGGCACAGATACATTTTTGGATTCACCAGCGTCGTCCAGAAACTGCCGGATTGGACCCGATATTGCCCCGTGCCGTTCGTCTGCGCATTGAAAGTGTAAAGCCAGCCCTGCGGCGGCGCCGCCGTTTGCTCGCCGGAAGCCCAGTTCGGCCACGGCAACCAATCGCGATTGTCCGTCGTGTAAAGGTTCACCGCCACGCCAAGCTGTTTGATGTTGTTCAAATCCACCGCGCGATAACCGCTCTGCTTGGCCTTGGCCAGCGCCGGCAACAGCAATGCCGCAAGAATGGCAATGATCGCAATGACCGTAAGCAACTCGATCAAAGTGAAAGCGCGAATGGCAACCTTGTTGTAACTCACCATGCGAAATTTCAGACGAAACCAGCGGGCAAAAGGTTTAATTTATTTTTTGATCCCCAAAAAAGCCCGCCAAAAATTTTAAATGTTAAATAAATTTTCCGACTCAATCGTGCGCGGAAGTGCGTTGCTGCATCCACTGCCAGTCTTTCAAATCGCCCGGGTCGGTGATGGCCGCGCTCCATTCATATTTTTTGTGTTTGTAAAACCAGCCATGCGTTTCGGAATGGCCATCGGCAAAAGCAAATTCGCACCCACCGTTATGATAAGTGCCGGGGATATCAAACCATTGCGGCGTCTCCATGCCAAAAGCGAACGCCGCATCGTTCAAATCCGTCGCATCTTCATCCACCAAAACCCACAGGCCGGACGGCGACAATCCATGCACTTGACTCGATTTTCCAAACGTGAGCCATGGCGAATTTCGCCGGTGATCGTGATTGTTGTTCAGCCACGGGCCGTTCACCGAAAAATTCGGAACGCCACTGTGGCTGACGCCCGTCGCATCAAAACCGGGATCAATCGTTCCCACCGCCTGATTCATCGAAAAAGTCCGCGCCGCTGGAACGATGCGACCGGCCCAGGCTGAATTGGTTCCATCATACTTGCCTTGTCGCGTATCGGCCGGGCAACGAAATAAATCCACACTGCCGCTCAAAAACGGCACGAGCAGCGAACGTGAAGGATCTTGCAAAACGTCGGGATCAAATTCCTGCGCGCCGCCGATGCCGGCCTGGCCGGAACACCAATTGTAGCCCGGCAGAATATTTCCATCGTCTGGATTCGGCGGGTAATAATCAGTGTAATCGCCGTTGTAAAGAATGATGGCCGTCATCATCTGCTTGCCGCGGCCCAAACAGACCGCGCCTTGTGCCTGCTGCTTGGCATGGGAAAGCGCCGGCAACAGCATCGCCGCGAGAATGGCGATGATGGCGATGACCACGAGCAGTTCAATCAGCGTGAACGCCCCGCAAACTTTTTTTGCGCCCGGAAAATTCATGGCTCTTTATCTATGACGCCTTGACTTGAGAAATTTGTCTAGTGTTATTTTATTTTTTCTACGACGAGCATTTCAATCGGCATATTCGTCGGCACAAGTTCAAGGCCGAGCTGGCTCAAAAGCGCGCGCCGAAGAGCATCCTTTTCGGTCTCACCCGCATTAGGCTGCCAATTTATTTCCAAATCATAGTGACCTCGAATGCCCGTTTGATTGATGACCGGCATACCGATGCGACTTTCAACATAGCTAAAAAAGCCGCCTAATTCGTAATCTTTGAGGGTTACACTTTGGTTTCCGCCAATCCAAGATGAATTGGAATTGCCCGGCTCATGTGGCTTCAAATTTGGTGGATTTGGATTTTGCACGCGCAACAATAAAACATCCGCTGCCCGTTTTTCCGAATGCGCCGTCAAACCAAAACGCGTTTTGAGTTCATTTTTGAGCAGTTCACTGTAACCACCTGACAACGTGGACATAACATCAAAACGCTCACTCGGCATATCTGGTGGAAGAATAGTTCGGGTGTAACCAGAACCATAAGCATTGTTCACCAGATCATTGACCGAATAATTTTTTGCGGACATTCGCCCGTTTATCCAAACGCCGCCGCCATCGTTGGCAAATTTTGTCGGGCGAAAAATAAAAACTCCGGCAGGAAGTTGATCCAAAACCGTTGAATCAGTCGCCCAATATTTTGGGTCGTTCGCCCAAGACAAATTATCCGCCGAAATATTTCGTTGCGAAATTTTTTCCACCACCACGGTCGTGGTTCCCGCCGCCAGCAAAATTCCCGCGCCGACAACCACTGCAGTATTCACTTTTGTCCAAGCCATAATTTTCAATGCTCCTTTCGCCAAAGCTAAAGTTGATCCGCTTGCCGCCGCGCCTTTGGCCATCGCGGCAACGGAAATTGTTTTTACCAAACCCACCGGCGCAGCGTGAGCAGAATTTGCCGAAACGGCGGCGGCAATTGTGGCGGCGGAAAATGTCGCGCCGCGTTTGCCGAAAATTTTCCGCAATTTTTCCAGCGCGCGGTTCACGCGCATTTTCGCCGCGTCCTCGCTCGCGCCCAGCGCCAGCCCGACTTCGCGCAGATTTTTATTCTCAAAGAAACGCAGCACGATCGCGTTGCGGTCGCGCTCGCCGAGCTTGCCCAGCGCGTCGTCGAGTAACGGCGCGATTTGTGGCCACGCCGGATTTTCCGTCGGTTCTTCCAAAGTGGATTGCATGAACGCCTCCTGTTCGCGTTTTTGACGGCGGATTTCGCCGCGCAGAAAATTCGCCGCCGTCAGCCGCGTGGTTTGATAAAGCCAGCCGGACAAGACGGCGCGTCGCGACATTTTTCCCGCCTTGTTCGCCAGAATGATGAAGACCGCCTGCGAAATCTCTTCCGCCGCGTGCGCGTTGCCGACGCTGCGCAAGGCCGTGGAATAAACGAGATTCACATGCCGCTCCGCGAGCGCGGCAAACGCGGCCTCGGAATTTTCGCGCGCATACTGCGCCAGCAAATCGTGGTCGTCCAATTCTGACATTCACCAAGTAATGTCCGCCGGACGCAAAAGGGAACAGAAAATTTTACGGCGGGAAACCAATGGAAAGTTTTACGGCGGAATATTCGGGATGAATTTTTCCGTCGCGCGCGCGGATGATCAAATCCGGTTCCGTCCATGTCTGGCCGCGAAACCATTCCGGCAGATCATCCGCGCGCATCAGGCCGAACAGCGCGACAAGCGGCGGATCGCCTTCGCGAAAAACGACCGGGCGTTTACGGACAATGACCAAGTTGGAATTTTTCGCGGCGGCTTCGACACGCGCGAGTTGTGCGGGTTCGTGCGGAAAAACGCAGGCGAAAAATCCGCCGGGTGCGAGATGCTTCGCGGCGGTTTCACAATAATCGGCAATGGTTCCGCGCAATTCAAAACGGCAGGCGAGTTTTTGTGGATGTTCGCTTTTCACGCCGGCGTCTGGTGGAAAATATGGTGGGCTGCCAGTGATGAGATCGAATTTTTCATCGGCGCGCAAAATTCCATTTTCGCGAAAATCGCCGGCGCGGATTTCGTAGCGGTCTTCAATTCCGTTGTAGCGCGTAGATTTTTTGGCGAGCGCGACGCTTTCAGTTTGCGCTTCAACCGTCACAAACTTCGCACCAGGCAAACACCACGCGCAGATCATGCCGACGGTTCCGATGCCGCTGCCCAAATCTAAAACTGCGCGCTCGCTCGGACACCAAGTCGTGCCATACCACGCGGTCAAAATATCGTCGGTGGAAAAACGGTGGCCATCGCGCAGTTGAAATAATCGGAAATGCCCGCTGATGGCGTCGAGCGTTTCGTGCGGTTCAATTTGAACGCCGGAATTTAAGCCCGGCGGAATGATTCCCGGCTTGGCCCAACCTTTGAAATGCGTTTCTGGATTCACGCCGAAGATTTTTTTGCAGGAGTATCGAGCGGTTCGATATGCACGAGCACGTCGCTGACTTCGGGCATGAGGGTGCGGATTTTATCTTTCACTTCGTGAGCGATTTCGTGCGAATGAAACACGGTCATCTGCGGGTCAACTTCGATGTGCATCTCGACAAAAAAAAGATGGCCGGCTTTGCGCACGAAACATTTTTCGACGGCGGCGACTTCTTTCACCGTCGCGGCGGCGTGGCGGATTTTTTCAACGACTTCGGGATCGGGCGTTTCGTCCATCAATTCGCTCAACGGTGGACGCAGCAAAAGCCAGCCGTTGACGCCGATGATGAGCGCGCAGAAAATCGCGGCCGCATCGTCCGCCCACGAAAATTTCACACCACCGATCAGCGCAATGCTGATGCCGATGAACGCGCCGGCGGACGTGATCGCGTCGCTGCGATGATGCCATGCGTCGGTTTTTACGGCGGAATTATCGGTCGCCTCACCTTCGCCGATGACGAAACGGAACAGTCCTTCTTTGACGACGATGACCACCACCAAAACGATGAGCGTAAACCAGCGCAACGGTTCGCGCGGCGCGTCCGTGATCTGCGGATGCAAAAACCCGTAGATGTTGAACGACGCTTTGCCGGCGATCCACAACGCCGCCAGCAATAGCATCACCGCGCCGAACGCAGCGGCGAGCGGCTCGGCTTTGCTGTGACCGTAAGGATGTTTTTCGTCCGGCGGTTCGGAGGCGACAACGATACCGCGCCAAATGACGAGCGAATTAAAAATGTCGGCGAACGATTCCGTCGCGTCCGCGATAAGCGCGTGCGAATGGCCAAGAATTCCGGCGGCGAATTTTGCGGCACCGAGAAATACATTCACCGCGAGCCCTAAAAAGGTCGCGCGCAAACTGCGTTGAAGTCGTTCGGTGGCCACAAACCAATGTCGAATTTCAAATGGCGAGTGTCGAATCCAAAATTTGATTTCGGGAGGGACGGCGTGTCGCCGTCCCCAAATAAAAAAACTAAAATGGGTCGGCGGCACGCCAACCCTCCCAATTAAATTAGATGACAAAACATCGCGTCGCGCAGCTTCGGCTCGAACCAAGTGCTTTTCGGCGGCATGATGCCGCCGGCGTCGGCGATGCTCATCAAATCTTCGATGCTCGTCGGGAACATCGAGAACGCGCACGCGTATTCGCCGCTGTTCACGAGTTTTTCCAATTCCGCCGTGCCGCGGATGCCGCCGACGAAATTGATTTTTTTGCTCGTGCGCGGATCGTCAATCCCGAAAATCGGCGCGAGCACATTTTTTTGCAGCAACGTCACGTCGAGTTTTTCGATCGGATCGTCAATCGCCGTGAGTTTGTTTTTGAATGTCAATGTGTGCCAGCGACCGTTGATGAAAAATCCGAGTTCATGTTTGCGCGTCGGCACCGGCACGCCGAGGCGGATGATGTTGAAAGTCTCTTCCAATTTTTTCAGCAATTCCGCGACCGTGAGTCCGTTCAAATCTTTCAGCACGCGGTTGTAGGGCAAAATCTGCATCTGGTTGTGCGGGAAAATCACGGCGAGAAATTGTCCGCTGTGGCCCGCGCCGTTGCGCGATTTGAAAATGCGTCCCGCCGCCGCGCTGCGATGATGTCCGTCGGCGATATAAAGAAATGGAATCTGCGCGAACTGCGATTCGACGAACGCGATTTCGTCTGCGCTGGAAATATTCCACGATGTGTGGCGCACGCCGTCTTTCGCGGTCAAATCCACGGTGGGCGTTTCGGAAATTTTCTTGGCGACAAATTCATCAAACGCGGCGACGGCGCGATACGTCAAAAAAACCGGACCGGTCTGCGAATTCAAAGTTTCGATGTGGCGCACGCGGTCGTCTTCCTTGTCCGGGCGCGTGAACTCGTGCTTCTTAATTATGTTCGCCAGATATTCCTCGCAACTCGCCGCCGCGACGAGTCCGACTTG
>JAMFSG010000190.1 GCA_026225155.1 Verrucomicrobiota bacterium | reverse complement strand
CGTCTTTCCAAACGCGATTCAAACGCGTGCCGGAAGCATTGCCGCCGAGCCAGACTTGATAACGTCCGGGCGCTTTGCCGACGAACGCGAGTTCCGCCATGTAAGGCCGCGCGCAACCATTCGGGCAACCAGTCGAGCGGATAATGATTTCTTCGTTCGTCAAACCGACTTCGCCGGCGAGTTTTTCGATGCGATCAATCATCGCGGGCAACATGCGTTCCGATTCCGCGAGGCCGAGGCCGCACGTCGGCAACGACGGACAAGCCATGCCCGCCGCGCGCATGATGGTCGCCTGATTTTCGGTTTTGACGCCGTGCGAATTGAGCAACGTCGTGATGGCAATTTTGTCGGCCTCGGTCGCGTTGGCGAGAATCACATTTTGATTCGCGCTCAAACGGAATTCGATGTGCGGAAATTTTTCCGCGACTTCGCGTAACGCAATTTTCTGTTCGTTTTTCACGCGACCGGTTTCAACGAACAAACCGAGAAACCATTTTCCATCCGTGCTTTTGTGCCAGTCGAGCAGATCAGCGGTCGTCGTGAATTTGTAAGGCTTCGCGGGCGCGAGCGTGATGCCAGCGCGTTTGTTCACTTCGTCCTGCATGAATTTTATGCCGCGTTCGGTCACGACATATTTCAAACGCGCGTGTTTGCGATCGCTGCGATCGCCAAAATCGCGATGAATTGTGAGCACCGCTTTCGCGACGTCCACAAGTTTATCTGGCGTAAAAAATCCGATGACATCCGCAAGTCGCGGATACGTTTGCACATTGCCGTGGCTACGTCCCATGCCGCCGCCAACGGCGAGATTGTAACCGACAAGCTGGTCGTTTTCGACGATGGCGATGAAGCCGAGGCAGTTCGTGAAAATGTCCATGTCGTTAACGGGCGGAATGACAAAGCCGATCTTGAATTTACGCGGCAGATACGTTTTGCCGTAAAGCGGATCCACGAAATTTTTATTTTCCTCGGCATCGTTGTTCAACTGCACGCCATCAATCCAAATCGAGTGATACGCCTTGGTTGTTGGCGCGAGCGCCATCGCGACTTTATATGAATCCGCAAAAACCTGTTCGCGCGCTTTCGTGTAAGCTGGCGTTGGCGCGGCCATGACATTGCGGTTCACGTCGCCGCACGCCGCGAGTGTGGAGAGCAAAGATTCGTTAATTTTCGCGACGAGCGGACGCAAACCGGACATCACGACGCCATGAAATTGGATGCTCTGGCGCGTTGTGATGCGGAGCGTGTTGTTGCCGTATTTGGTCGCGAGATCGTCGAACGTGATCCATTGCTGCGCGGTCATGACGCCGCCGGGAATGCGCCCGCGGATCATCATGATATATTTCTTGCCGGTCTTGCGCAGATCGCGGTCGTCCTGCTGATACGAGCCGTGAAATTTCAGGAATTGGTTGTCGTCTTCGGAGAAATGGTCGTTGGCCGGATCGTTGAACGTCGCGGCAATCGTGCCGGCGAGCGTCGGGATCGCCGCTTTGATTTCTTCGTTGTGCGTTAGTTTGACTGGCGCTTCGGTGCTCATTGCGAATGATTAAAATAACTTGTTTGGGGTCACTGTTCAAGCGCAGCTTAAATAAAGTGGACTTCTTCACTCGCAGGAAAACGATGTTACGTCGCCGGCACAAAATTTTGAAGCAATTTCGTCAAGCCAAACAATGCGAGAAAAATAATTACGCTTGGCAACGCCGGAATTTGCGGCGCGACTGCCAGCCAGTCCACAAAGACGATGCCCGCCAAAAGATTGGTCACAACTGAACTGACGTTGATTTCGCCGCCGAGGAAAATTGTCCGGACGGAAAACGCCGCCCATGAAATCATGACCAGCGAAACCAAAAATGCGGGCTCAAGATATTTTCCTGAATTCATTGCGATTGCCAAGATGACCGGCGCGACCAAAAAAATCAGCGGCCAATATGGAACCGCGCCGCGAAAACTTTCGCGCTTGGCAACGTAGCTCAAGCCGACGATGTAAAGCGCGAGCGCCGCGCCGCAAAAAATCGGCCAGCCATTCAAGCCATACGCGCCCGTCGCACCCGCGATGACATAAACCCAAAACCGGCACGCGCCCATCAACCACGGCGACGCCATCAGATATTTATGCGCCGCATCGTAGATCAAAATAAAAACCGCGAGCACGATTCCCAGCGCGCCGACAGTTTTGCCGAGGCAAAACAAAAGCAAAATTCCCAACACCAGCCATGCAAAACCAAATTTCCAAACGGCGTCCAAAGAAATTTTGTTTGATGGAATCGGTCGTTCCGCGCGGCGTTGACGATCAAAATCGGCGTCAAAAGCATCGTTCAAAAACATTCCGCCGACATACAAAAAGCTTGTGCCAAGAAGCAAAAACGGAAGTTTCCAAAAATTTCCGCCGCCCGAAAGCCACCAGCCAGCGAGGCAATTCGACCAGACCGTCGGCAAATTCGACACGCGTCCCAAAACGAGCAACGTGCGCAGGAAAGTGAAATTCATCTTAAATTATGAAAGCAGGAAAACAGGAAAAAGAAAATGCGGGAATTTTTGTCGGGACATTTTTGAAATTCCTGCCTTCCTGCTTTCCTTATTATTTTTTGGTTTCAGCCAAACCACGTTTCGCCAGTTGCGTCAGCGTCCAATCATATTCAGCGGCAAGTTGGTCAACGACATTTTGCGATTTCAATTCCGCCGGCAAAACTTCCCAAGTGTAAGTTTCCATTTCCAGGTGCGCGCAGAGTTTTGGGTTTTCCGCGAGCGCGTCCAAAACGCCGAGCAAATGGTCGTTCGTATTTTCAAACGGCGGCGCGGCGGGCGCATGCAGTGGAACGTGAAAATGAATCCGCCACTCTGGAAGTTTTGAGTTTTGAGTTTTGAGTTTTGAATTATTAGCCAACGCGTCGGGCAGGTCGCGGAAGAAATTCAGTTTTCCATTTTCATCGCGTTCGATGACTTGGTGCAGATAAACATCGTCGGCGAATTTTTTCAACGCGGCGCGCGCTTCGTCTGTCGGTTTAGTTTTGAGCGCGGAACTCAAATGCAGTTTGCTGATCTTGATTCCGGCTTTCTGAAAAGCGGCGAGCGCAGTTTGCGGTTCTTCAAATTCAATCGCAAAATGACAGGTGTCGTAATTCACGCCGAGAAATTCATTTAGTCGCGGATCATTTTTATGTTCGGCTCGGATCGTTTCAAAAAACGAAATCGTCTCGGCGGAATTTTCCAGCCAGCCGAGCGGTTCCGGTTCAAGGCCAAGATGCAATGTGCGTTTCGATTTTTCGCTGACGCGCGAAATGTGTTCGACGCAGCGAAAAATATTTTTGCGGATTTCAATTTCCTGTTCGCGGCAGGAAATAAATTCTTTGAACGAGCCGGGCACAGTGCTGACGCTGCCTTCGATTCCGGCGGGGACGAGTTGCGCGAGTAGATCAAAAAGCAAATTGGTGTAAGCCAGCCGTTCGGGCGAAGTCCAGTCGGGCGCATAAACTTTTTCCTTCACCCGCGCGCCGTGAAAATTTCCGAAGGGAAATCCGTTGATCGTGAATACGTAGCAGGAATTTCTTTCGAGCCAGCGTTGGAATTCCAAAAGTATTTTGGGTTCGCTCAACTCAACAGCGGCTTGATTGCTCAAGCGCAGGCCGATGGCAAAAGGTTCGCGCGGACAAACCTTTTCGCGGACAGCGAGCGCGTGTTTTTCCAGCGAATCGAACGTTTCGCGCCACGTTTCACCGCGATGGATGTTCGTGCAATAAGCGAGGTGCAGGCCGCGGTTTAACTTCATGGCTGGCGGGAAAATGGCTTTGCTTTCACGCGCGCAAGATGCGGTGAAAAAGTTTTTTTTCAAGACGCAAAGGGCGTTGACAGCTGCGCACACGAGGTTTAGTCTTGGAAAAACGACAACTGAAAATGTTACTTCGCATCAGTTTAATTGTGGCCATTTTGGCCGGACTAGCCGCCGGCGGACTTGGATATTATGAAGTGTCCACGCAGGTTCCAGCGCTGACCGACCAACGCAACAAAGAACACGACGCCAAAGTTGCTGAAATATCCGCGCACAATAAGACCAAGACCGAATTAAAAAAGACGCAAAGCGATCTGGCGCAGACGCAACAAGACTTGGCCGACACCAAGGCCAACCTCGATAAAGCCACAGCTCGCGCCGATGCGCAGGAAAAACGCGCCAGCGATCTTGCTGACAAACTGGCCGACATGACGAAGCAGCGCGATGGTGCGCAAGAGGATCTCGCGGCCTACAAGACCACCGGTTTGAGCGCAGAACAAGTCACCGCCCTTAATAAGCAATTGAAAAATGCCAATGCTGAAATTGCTGCGATCAATGGCGAAAAACAGGTTTTGCAACGTCAGCTCGCATCCATCACCGCCAAATACCTTGCATTAACTGGCGATGATCCGACCATCAAATTACGCGCTGACTTGAAGGGTAAAATTGTCGTGGTAGATCCTAAATGGGATTTTGTTGT